>CABUHM010000143.1:0-4413 GCA_902491355.1 uncultured Eubacteriales bacterium | reverse complement strand
GCGGACAGAATTCTGTTTTGAGGGGAATTCGTGTACGTATTCATTGTGTTCTCCTTCATCCCTGTTTGTTGCCGCCGCGAAGGACGTTCGCGGCAAAATCTACATTGTATTATATTAATATTATATCAAGGAAACGCACCGATACCCGCAGACCGTCTTTTGCGCAGATCTCCCTTGCGGGCAGAGTTACACACGTATGTTTTAACCTATAATTCCAAAAAAGCAACCGTTTTTGCACAAGCAGTTCACTTTTGGCACAAACAAAATAATACTAAAAACGCGCTCTGCCTTGCATGCAGAGCGCGTTTCATGAACAACGTTGAAATTGTGCGTCCTATGGGATCTCCGATTTTACCGTAACGGGGAATCAAAACAGACCGCTGATTTTTCCGTTTTCGTCCACATTGATCTTTTCTGCCGCCGGAACGCGGGGCAATCCGGGCATGGTCATAATGTCGCCCGTCAGCACCACGACAAAGCCGGCGCCTGCGGACACACGGACGTTTTTCACAGTCACGGTGAAATCCTCGGGCGCGCCGAGCTTGGTCGGATCGTCCGAAAAGCTGTACTGCGTTTTCGCAATGCAGACGGGATACCCGCCGAAGCCCAGTGCGGTCAGGGTGGCAAGCTGTTTTTCGGCAGCGGGCAGGAAGTTCACGCCCTTTCCGCGATAGATACGCTTCACCACGGCTTCGATCTTTTCCTTTAAGGGCAGTTCGTCCGCATAGCTGAACGTGAAATGCCCCTGCTCTTCCTCGCAAAGACGTACCACCTCACGCGCAAGCGCCTCGCCGCCGCGTCCGCCGTCCGCCCAGACCGTGGACAGCACGGTATTCACACCGAGCGCACGGCATTTTTCGATGATGCAATCGATCTCCCGATCGGTGTCGGTGGGGAAACGGTTCACCGCCACCACGCACGGCAGACCGTAAACGTCGCGTATATTGGACACGTGCCGCAGAAGGTTGGGAATGCCCGCCTCCAGTGCGGTGAGATTTTCATCTCCCAACTGATTTTTCGCCAAGCCGCCGTGCATTTTCAGCGCGCGGACGGTCGCCACAACGACCACGGCATCGGGGGTCAGACCCGCCATGCGGCATTTGATATCCAGAAACTTCTCCGCGCCGAGGTCAGCGCCGAAGCCCGCCTCGGTGACGGTGTAATCGCCCATTTTCAGCGCCATGCGGGTGGCGATCACCGAATTACAGCCGTGTGCGATATTGGCAAAGGGACCGCCGTGCACAAACGCGGGCGTGCCCTCCAGGGTCTGCACCAGATTCGGCTTGAGCGCATTGCGCAAAAGCGCCGTCATCGCGCCCGCCGCCTTGAGATCGCCCGCCGTCACGGGGCGGTCGTCATAGGTGTAGCCCACGATGATACGGGACAGGCGCTCCTTCAGATCGGAGAGCGAGGAGGCAAGGCAGAGGATCGCCATGACCTCGGATGCAACGGTAATGTCAAAGCCGTCCTCGCGGGGCGTACCGTTGACCCTTCCACCCAGTCCGTCCACCACGAAGCGGAGCTGACGGTCGTTCATGTCCACGCATCGCTTCCATGTGATCTTGCGCACGTCGATGCCGAGCGCGTTCCCCTGATGGATGTGATTATCCAGCATGGCGGCAAGCAGATTATTTGCCGCACCGATGGCATGAAAATCTCCTGTAAAATGGAGATTGATGTCCTCCATGGGAACCACCTGCGCGTACCCGCCGCCTGCCGCGCCGCCCTTGATGCCGAACACGGGACCGAGGGACGGCTCACGGAGCGCCACGGTGACATCCTTGCCGATGCGGCGCAGTCCGTCCGCCAAACCGATGGTGGTGGTCGTTTTGCCCTCGCCGGCGGGGGTAGGGGTGATTGCCGTCACTAAGATCAGCTTACCGTCCGGTCTGTCCGTTTCGGTCAAGAGGGAAAGATCGATCTTCGCCTTATCGTTTCCGTATTGCTCCACGTATTTTGCGTCTACGTGCGCCCGCTGTGCAATGACCCCGATAGGCTCGGGACGGCACGCCTGTGCGATTTCAATATCCGACAAATGCTCCATATTTTAACTCCGTTCCCCGCCGTGCGCGGTGTCGATCGCGCCCGCCGAGTTTTCCGCGGCATGCGGCGCAAAAGAGTGTCCTATCGAAAAACGGCGGTATCCTGCCCGCCTCTCGATTTGCTTTTCTCATTTTATCACAGAGTGAGCGTTCTTGTCAAGAAAATCCGCGCCCCAAACGCGATATACGGGAATTGACACAAACGCCGACACGTGCTATAATAAAATGTATGAATTTTGCCGAAATGCGCGGAAGGGAGGATGCTGTCTTGAAGAAATCACTTCTGTTTGTGGGAATCGATCTGTCGCTCGGCGGCACGGAACAGGCGTTTTTGTCTGCCGTGCGCTCCCTTGACCCCGAGCAGTACGACATCACACTGTTGCTTGCGCGTCGGAACGGTTCCCTCCTGTCACAGCTTCCGCCCTACATACGGGTACGCGATATGGGCGCGTGGGGAGAATGGTTCACCCTGTCCGCCGCAAACGCCCAACACGTCATTCCGCACTGCCTCCTGCGCCGCAACCCTCTGTACGCGGCAGAGCTTGCGCCCTATCTGTTCGCCATGGCGTTCGGACGCAGACGGCGCGAAGCCTTCCACCGCATATGGCTTCACTTCATGCAAAAGATGCCGCCGCTATCGGGACATTATGACGCGGTGCTGTCCTTTTGGGGCGACCGCACCATGTTTTATGCGGCACACAAGACCGATGCCGCGCATCATGTCACGTGGATGCACTTCGATTATACCGCCGTTGCGCGCGAGGACAGGTTATATGAAGCCTGTTTTTCCCGCTGTGACCGCATTGCGGCAGTGAGCCGCACGGGGCGGGACGATCTGCGCCGACGCTTCCCCGCTCTTGCCGATCGGTTCGTGTACATTCCGAATCGGATCGACGCCGAACGCATCCGCACCTTGGCAAAAGCTGACTGCGGTCTGCCTCGCACGGGAAAAGCGGTTCGCCTGCTCACGGTCGCACGTCTCTCGCCCCTCAAGGGGATCGATCTTGCCATCGGCGCGATGGCGGAGTTGTGCCGACGCGGGGTCGATGCCGTCTGGTATTTTGTCGGGAACGGTGATCCTGCCTATCGCCGTCGGTTGACCGCACAAGCCGAAGCGTTGGGCTGTGCGGGGCGTATTGTGTTTATGGGCGAACGGGAAAACCCGTACCCGCTCATGGCGGACTGTGACATTTACGTCCAGCCCTCGCGCTCGGAGGCAATGCCCCTGACCGTGGAGGAAGCCATGATCCTGTGCCGTCCCACGGTCATCACACGCTATCCCGCCGCGCGCGAACAAACCGACGACGGCAGATACGGCGTTCTGTGCAGCGCCGACAGCCGCTCGATCGCAGATGCCGTCGCCTCCCTGATCGCCTCGGAGGAGCGTCGGAGCATGCTGACCCGCCGTTTGGAGAAGAGACATGCCGCACCCGTCGCAGGTTCCCTGCCCGACCTCCTTTTCGATATCCTCGGCACGGCGAAAGATGAAAAGATGCCTGCTAAAATGTAAACATTTTGTGTCATTTTCCGAAAACAGAAAAAAGCACTTGCAATTCGTCACCCTATATGGTAGAATACTACCGTTATGCTATGCGTAGGCGTGGTGCGTCCCGACGGGCGCAGTATGCGGCATGCTATTTTGCAGGACAGTCCTCTGCCAAAGCTCCGCACGAATGTCCTAATTATCAGGAGGAAGCCAAAATGGATAAACTTCAGGCTTTTACAAGCGAGCAACTCAAAAAGGAAGTCCCGGTTCTGAATGTCGGTGACACCGTCCGTGTTCACAACAAGATCAAGGAAGGCGCCAAGGAAAGAATTCAGATGTACGAGGGCACCATCATCGCACGCAACGGCGGCGGTATCTCCGAAACCTTCACGGTTCGCCGCATTTCCAACGGCATCGGCGTGGAAAAGACCTTCCCGGTTCATTCCCCCAATGTGGTTGCCGTGGACATTATCCGCAGCGGTAAGGTCAGACGTGCAAAGCTGTTCTATCTGCGCGACAGAGTGGGTAAGCAGTCTAAGGTTAAGGAACGCATCTGATCGTTCCGCATCCAACGAAAAGATTCACACGGGCTGCGGCTTGTGTGAATCTTTTTCGTTCCCGCACAATCGGCGGGAAAACGTAAATCGGGAAAACCGGTCGCACGGCATCGGATGCCAATGCGCCGCAAGATATGGAGGACACACCGTGATCGTAATCAGTACAAGCAATCTGTCTCTGTCCTTTGGGGCTGAGCCGATTCTCGAGGATATCACCTTTTCGCTCAACGAGGGGGACCGTTTGGGGATCGTCGGCGTCAACGGCGCGGGAAAATCCTCCCTGTTCAAGCTGATCACGGGAGAATATCACGCCGACGGCGGCTCGGTG
>CABUHM010000142.1:0-4419 GCA_902491355.1 uncultured Eubacteriales bacterium | reverse complement strand
CCCTCACGTGCGCGACAAGCCTTGCACGCCTCGACGCGGGGCGCAAGGTCTGTGCGAACCCCGCCGAAACAGAAACGTGCCTTGCAGTACGCCGTCAAGAACCGTTTGCCAAGCCTTTTTTACATGAAAACGTCCGTCTTTTGTCCGATGATTGAAGTTATCGCAAAACAGACGACGGATACGGTATGATGCCGCCGCTTTTGTGCCACACTAAGGGACGGCGGGAAAATATACTTCAATTTTTCGACCCGCCGTGATCCGATCGGAAATCGTAACACAGAAAGGCGTTTGCGCGATGATTTCTATATGTGCGGCAGCATTGATCCTGATTGCGGGTTATCTGATATACGGGACGCTGACCGAACGGTGCTTTTCCCCAGATGACCGAAAAACACCGGCGTTACTGATGCATGACGGCGTCGATTTTGTCCCGATGAAGGAATGGAAGCTGTTTTTGGTTCAGCTTTTGAATATTGCGGGAACGGGACCGATTTTCGGCGCGCTGATGGGTGCGGTGTTCGGTCCCGTTGTGTTTTTGTGGATTGTGTTCGGCTCGATTTTGGGCGGGGCAGTGCACGATTATTTCTCGGGCATGATATCGGAGCGCAATAGCGGAGCGTCCATCGCCGAGCTTTCGGGCGTTTATCTCGGACGCGGCGCCAAATTCGGAATGCGTGTGTTTTCGGTCGTGCTCCTGATTCTGGTGGGCACCGTGTTTGTCACAAGTCCCGCCGCTCTGCTTGCGGAATTGACACCGGGCGTGCTCAGCGCCCCTGTCTGGACGGCGATCATATTGGGCTACTATATTTTAGCAACCCTTCTGCCCATCGATAAGATCATCGGGCGCATGTATCCGGTGTTCGGTGTTACGCTCATCGTCATGGCGGCGGCGATCATCGGCGGGATTATCGTCGGCGGCTATCACATTCCGGAGGTGTCACTCGAAAACCGACACCCGGACGGACTTCCCATATGGCCGTACATGTTTGTAACGGTTGCCTGCGGTGCTATTTCCGGTTTCCATGCCACGCAGTCTCCCCTTATTGCAAAGTGTATCACGAACGAACGGCAGGGAAAGCACGTTTTCTACGGCGCAATGATCACCGAAGCGGTCATCGCACTCATATGGGCGGCGGCAGGCTCTGCGTTCTATGGGGACACGACATCGTTGCACCGCGCGATCACCGATTTCGGGCAGTCGGCAGTGGTGTATCGGATCTCGCAGGGTGTGCTCGGAAAGGCGGGCGGCATTCTGGCGATCATCGGGGTCATTGTGTGTCCCATCACCTCGGGCGATACGGCATTTCGGGGCGCGAGGATCATTCTGGCGGAATGGACGGGACTGAAGCAAAATCGAATCGGAAACCGCTTGATCCTGACCCTGCCGCTGTTGGGCGTGGGCGCGTTTCTCACCCAAATCGATTTCAACATCCTGTGGCGCTATTTTTCCTGGAGCAATCAGACGCTTGCCATGATCGCTCTGTGGTGTGCCTCGGTCTATCTTATCCAAAATTCGAAGGGCTTGCGCTATCTGATCGCGGCGCTTCCTGCCGCATTTATGACTGCGGTCAGCGTCACCTATATTCTTATGGCGTCCGAAGGACTGTCTCTGCGCTCGCAGATTGCTTATCCTGTCGGCGCGACGGCGGCAGTCGTCGCCCTTGCCGCGTGCCTTCTGTATGCTTCCCGACATGCAAAGCGCTCGAAAAACAAAGACAGAGCCTGATCGATTCGATCAGGTTCTGTCTTTTGCATCAATGGCTTTGGGGGTCTTTTGCTTTTGCTTCTGCTTCCGCCTTCTCGGCTTCCATATACATATGAAACAACTCCGTCGGGGTGTAGCCGCAGTTTGCCCAGTGAATGATACCGTTGGAGAAATCGACAAAGCGGGAGTATAATTCGTCAAGCTGATCTTCGTTCAGGGATTGCAGTACCCCGTATTCGAGAAAGACATCCGTTTCATAGTCTGCGTCCCGATCCTCCATGACCGCCTGAGCGATATCGTTCATGAGTGACGGGATCGCCGCGATCGGCACCTTGCACTCGGAGAGCAAATAGTCTCTGAGGAAGGTCGCCTGTTCGGATTCGGGGTAGTATGACGGCGATGCCCATGCAGTGAACGCCTCTGCCGTTTCCGGAATCCGAAACGCTTTTCCTTCCTGATCGTCGATGGTTTGGTTGATGACTTCGACCGGCACCGTGGTATTGATGATGGCATTGGTATAGATCCGATATGTTTCGGCATGGTAATTGAGCTTGTTCATCCATTTTTCAAGATCGGCTTTGTACAGCTTGTGATCCTTGTGAAAACGGTTGAAGATCTGCAGAAACTTTCCGGGCGTAATGTGCCCGTAAAGCCGAACGGCACTCCGCAGATATAAGTCGATCTCCTCCTGATATGCGGTCAACTTCCATGGGTTTGGCATTTGTTTACATCCCTTTCTGTCTGATTTTGGTTTTCCGATTTGATTTTCCTGACATATTTACATCCGAGGGTCTGATAATTTGAGCATCCGAAGAATTCGCCGTACGGTCCTTTTTTCTTCAGCAATCTTCCGCCGCATCGGGGGCATTCCCATTGTTCCCGTTTCAGCTCTTCTCCGTATCGGTTTTCCAATTCCAGTACGAATTCGGATTCCTGATGATCGACGGTGACAAGATATACCTTTTCCTTCGCCCTTGTCAAGGCGACGTAAAACAGCCTGCGTTCTTCCGCGTATGGGTAGGAATCGCAATTATCAAGCAACAGGTTCAGAATCGGCGCGTCCTGTATTTTACTGGGGAATCCCATTCTCGATCTTCTGTTGTTGATGATGAAAACATAATCTGCCTGTAAGCCCTTGGACTTATGTGCAGTAACAAAGAACATTTTCAGGTCGGCTCGCTTGCGGTAGGTTACGTCATGGAGTCTGCCGGTATTATTGTATTGACATACAAACATTCCGCCGTCACTGAGCATATTGATATCGAAGGAGTATCTTCCGATAAAGAATACACTGCTGTTCCTGGGCAAATCCTCGAGCTTCTTTGCCATAAACTCAACAGCGAATTTATCGGTATATCCGCTGATCTCACCCAAGGCAAAGCCGACTGTGTCATTCTTTCCTTTGATGGATTTTTTGATCTGAACGGGATTTTGCATGATAAAATTGCCGCTGATCTCCATGAGCTTTTGACCGAACCGATAGGTGGTTTCGATTTTACTGATTTCGGCAGAACCCCAGTATTGTTCAAAATTCAGGATATATCCGATGTCACTGCCGGCAAAACGATAGATGCTTTGCCAGTCGTCGCCCACGCAAAACAGGTCGTAATCGTGGGATTTTCTCATGCTGTTCAGCAACGAAAAACGAGCCTTGGAAATATCCTGATATTCGTCGATGATGACATATTTGTACGGACTGACATATTTTCCCTCCTCGACATAACGAGCCGCCGCATGGATCATATCGTTGAAGTCTATCTCCCCGTGCTCGGTCAAATAGGCGCGATATGCGTTGAATATGGGTTCAACGAGCGATAAAACGATATGATTGTTTTGCGCATTGCCGTTCCCGATGTTTAATTGCCGCACATCGGCAATGGTGTATCCGTTGCTTTTTATGAGATGGATGACGGTTTCAAATAACTCCGCAATACCGTCAAGAATGGAATTGTCATCGGCGGACACCTGTTCCCACAATTCCCGTGTGGTTTTCGGAGACAGCTTCACTCCTTTCGCTGTCAGCCTTTCTTTCAGCTTTTCGAGCAAAACGCCGTCGAGCTTTTCATAAGCATAGCATTCGATCAGCGTCGTGCCGTTGGCGCTGTGGAGTTTTCGTTTCCATTCCATGGATGCCTGATATGCTTGAGTGGCAGACATTCCGTCGGTGCCTTTGAAATAGGACGGGACTTCGCCGTCTTTATTGATGCCGAAATATTCAATGTAGATATCGTATCCGGGCAGGTAGAAGTCCGGATGGTATTGCCCGTATCTGCTTGTGCGCGTATCGATCTTATAGGGATGCTCATAAATATACTGTATTCCGTTTTGCACCAGAAAATTGCCGATGTCCATTTCACCGTAGCTTTTTACAATTTCCCGATCAATGGTTACGGGCGGGTTTAACTGCAGATATTCTTCATATTCGGCTTGCGTTTTGAACTCGAATTCGGATTTTGCAACAACACGGTTATACAGCAGATATGAGCTTAAAAGATGCAGGTATGCGTCCGACCGCATGTTTAGCGCCAACTGCTCTTTTACGAATTTTTGCAGTCTTAATTTTGTAATTTTGGGGACGACACCGTTTACCCTTGTGATAATATTCAAACCGAGCTTGTGAAAGGTGGAGGCGTCTATATTGCAATCGGTCTCCCGATTGATCCGTTGGCTCATCTCGGTGGCGGAGGCATTGGTAAAAGACAGCACCAGAATGT
>CABUHM010000141.1:0-4421 GCA_902491355.1 uncultured Eubacteriales bacterium | reverse complement strand
CCTGTTGCACGAATTTGAAGAGGATCCGCGCAAGATATGGGAATCCAACATATTCGGAAAGACCCTGCATGAATTGGTCAATGAAGGACTGCATACCAAGCTGTCCCACATGCCGTCCGAGGCGCGTCTCAAATTGGGCGAGACCCTGCAACGCATCATCAACGAGGGAAGCGGCGGTCTGATCTGCATTCTGCTGTAATTTTTATAAAAAACCGGACACGACCTGTCCGGTTTTTGCGTTATGATGGCACCAGAACAAAAGCGCCGCCGCATTTTTTCGATCGGCGCGGAAAAGAAGGAAATGAAATTATGAAAAAGCAGGAAAAGGACTTATTTTTTGCGCTGTGCCGCTTTCGGGACGCCCGTCTTGACCCGGAGCTACTCGACTACGCAACGCCTCATGTGTTAGGCTTGCTGTTTTTCAACCGCATGCAGGGGATCGCCTATTCGGTGTTGCGCCGAAACGGACTTTTAGGGAGGGTCAACCGCGAATTCCGCAATTCTCTGCGGGGTGCATATGAGCAGAATCTGCAAAAGAACCGTTCGTTTTCGCAATGTGTGCGGGAGCTGTCACACATGCTTGCCGACATGCCGTGTCGGGTCGCTATGCTGAAGGGCGCGTATCTCACGTCCGCATACCCCGAGGGGTGCAGAACGTCAAACGACATCGATCTGCTGGTATCACCGCGCGACGTGTCCGATGTGGGACGAATGTTGAGCGAGAACGGTTTTCGGCAGGGGAATATCCGAAACGGCGTATTTGTGCCCGCCGATCGGCAGGAAATCGTCGCGTCCCGCATGTTGCGCGGTGAAACCGTGCCGTACATCAAGCGAGTGGGGCTTGCGGTGATGGAATTTCTGGAGGTCGATCTCAATTTCTCGTTAGATTACAAAAACGGCGACGGCGCGGCATTGGAGTCCATGCTCGGCAGTGTCGAGCGCCGCGGCGCAGGTGAATTCGCCGTGCCCACGCTGTGCGCGACCGATTTTCTTATCCATTTGTGCTGTCATTTGTACAAGGAGGCGACCACCCTGCCGTGGGTGGAAATGAAGCGCGACATGACCCTGTACAAATATGCCGATATCTACATGCTGACCGACGGCATGTCCGCAAAGGAGATCGGAAGGCTCTTTGCCCGCGCGCGTGAACTTTCGCTCTCGCCCGCATGCGGCTTTGCCGTGCTCCAGACCGCCGCCCTGTTCGACATAGAGAACCCGACGTTGCTTGATGCCGCGCGGGAAGCGGTCGCGTCCGATCCCGATGTTCTGCACCGTGTTCTGTCGCCGTCGGAAGGGAAGTCGTATCTGTACACGGTGCGCGATCTCAAAAGACGCTTTTTTGCGGAAGACCGCAGAAACGGGCTGACGGTGGAATAATTCGGTCAAATTACAATATTGTTTACAATTCGGCAGTTTAAAACGACTGCCGAATTATTATAATATTAAATAGTCTAATATTAGAATAAACAAGAAACGGAAAGGGGAATATGAAATTGACGGGCTGGAAAATGACGGCATCCCGCATGTTCAACCACGCAAACCGTTTTGTGGAGGCGTATCACACGGTGCTTCAGCCTCTGTGCAAAAAATATGAGCTTCCGACACTGGCGGTGGACATCCTTGTATTTCTTGCCAACAATCCGGATAATAATACGGCACGGGACATTTGCATGATGCGGGGCGTCAAGCCGGGGATCGTGTCGGTGCATGTGGAGCGTCTGGCAAACGAAGGGTATCTGGAGCGTCGGACGGCTGCGGGCGACCGTCGCTCGATCCGCCTGTTCCTCACAGATCGCGCGCAACCGCTGATCACGGAAGCACTGGAGCTACAACGTCGGTTTGCCGAAAAGCTGATGTGCGGACTGAGCGAGTCCGAGATGGAGGTCTTTCGGAACTGCATTTCTCGCTTTGCCGAGAACCTGACGGACATTCGGGAAAACGGTCTGGATTGACCCATAGAAAGGAATGATGTTATGATTCGCTTACTGAAAAATATGAGGCGGCGCGAGATCGTCATGGCTGCGTGCAGTCTTGTGCTGATCGTGTTACAGGTGTACTTTGATCTGCGCCTGCCCGATTTTATGACCGAGCTGACCACGCTGATCAAGACGGGCGGGGAGACCTCGGACATTATGGCGGTTGGCTTGAAGATGCTCGGCTGTACGCTTGCGAGCGCCGTGCTAGCCGTGATGTGCGGCTATCTTGCCGCGCGCACCGCCTCGGGCTTCAGCTATACCGTGCGCAGTAAGCTCTTTTATCATGTGATGGAGATCGGCAATGCGGAAATGCAGGATTTCTCGGTTCCCAGTCTCATCACGCGTACCACAAACGATATCACACAGATCCAGATGATCATTGCCATGGGCATGCAAATGCTTATCAAGGCGCCGATCATGGCGGTGTGGGCGGTCATAAAGATTTTGGGAAAGAGCTGGGAGCTTTCTGCGGTGACGGCGGGCTTTGTGGTCGCGCTATGCGTTACCATACTTTCGGTGATGTCGGTCTGTCTGCCGCGCTTTCGCATGGTACAGCGCCTCACCGATAAAATCAACCGCGTTGCGCGTGAGAATCTGACGGGGATCAATGTGGTGCATGCGTTCAACGCCGAGGACTATCAGAATCGGAAATTCGACGGTCCGAGCGGCAAAATGATGCAATTACAGTTGAAAAATCAGAGAATGTTCTCCCTGATCCAGCCCGTCATGGGCTTGGGCATGAACGGTCTTGCGCTGGCGATCTACTGGCTCGGCGCGGCGCTGGTGAACCACATTCCGCTTGCCGACGCGGCGGGACGGCTTTCAATGTTCAGCGAGGTGCTGGTGTTCAGTACCTATGCTACCTATATCGTGATGTCCTTTATGATGCTCGTGATGATCTACATGCTGCTCCCGCAGGCGCAGGTCTCGGCGGAGCGTATCAACGAGGTGCTCGACCGTCGCGCATCGATTCGGGAGGGAAGTGTCACGGTGGGGAAAGAGACGGGGAGCGTGGAATTCCGCTCGGTTTCCTTCCGCTATCCGCATGCCTCCGAGGATGCCTTATCCAACATCAGCTTCCGCGTGGAGCGCGGCGAGACCTTGGCTATCATCGGCGCAACGGGATGCGGCAAGACCACCCTTGTGAGCTTGATCCCGCGCTTTTACGATGCAACGGCTGGCGAGGTTTTGGTGGACGGTGTGAACGTACGGGACTATGCCTTTGATGCATTGTACGACAAGCTCGGCTATGTCACCCAAAAAGCGGTTCTGTTCTCGGGCAGTCTCCGCGAGAATGTCTTTTTCGGGGAAAGCGCCGCATCGGATAACGAGGACGATTTCCGCACCGCCGTTGAGGTTTCTCAGGCAAAGGAATATGTGGATAAGCTACCGGAGGGGGCTGAGCATCGGGTCGCACAACTCGGCAGAAACTTGTCGGGCGGGCAGAAACAGCGGCTTTCCATTGCACGCGCTCTGGCACGCAAGCCCGAGATCCTGATTTTTGACGATTCGTTTTCGGCGCTCGATTATCGCACCGACGCCATGCTCCGTGCAGGACTGAACGAACGGCTTGCCGGCACGACCAAGATCATCGTGGCACAGCGCATCAGCACCATACGTCACGCCGATCGGATCATTGTGCTTGACCGCGGTGCGGCGGTGGGCATCGGTACGCATGATGAGCTTATGAAAACGTGCGATGTGTACCGCGAGATCGCTTTGTCACAGCTCAGCGCCGAGGAGCTTGCCGATGGGAGGTGTTCCGAATGAATATGATGCATACAAGACAGAATTACGATCCGTCCGAGAATAAAAAGGGAAGTGCACTGCCCCGAATCGCGGCATATATGCGCGCATCGGTGGGTGCGATCATTGTAGCGCTGATTCTTTCCGCGCTCAGTGCCGTCATGACCATTTTGGGTCCCGATCGGATCGGTGAGATCGCCACCGTCATGTCAAACGGCCTGTTTACGGGGATCGATCTGGGAGCAATTGCGAAAATCGGCGTTTATCTTGCCGTTTTGTATGGACTCGGCGCATTGTTCGGCTTCGTACAGCATTATATCATGGCGACAGTTACCCTCAAAATGTCGTATCGGATGCGCGGCGAGCTGTCCGCCAAGATCAATCGCGTCCCGCAGAGCTATTTCAACACGCATACACAGGGCGACATTCTGAGCCGTATCACAAATGACGTTTCCACGCTCCAGCAGGGGCTGACCAACAGTCTGCCTACCATTATCAGCGCCGCGACCCAGTTTGTGGGCTGTCTGATCATGATGTTTACCACCGAATGGCGGCTTGCACTGGTCTCGCTCGGCGTGACCTTGGTCGGCATGGTCTCGGTCATCCTTATTATGTCGAGATCCCAGCACTTCTTTGCGGCAAGGCAAAAAAGTCTGGGTGAGCTGAACGGTTACGTGGAGGAAATGTACTCGGGTCATG
>CABUHM010000140.1:0-4466 GCA_902491355.1 uncultured Eubacteriales bacterium | reverse complement strand
CCGCTCGGACGATTCGCTCAGAAACAGCTCAGCCGCGACCGAAGCCGATTCCAGTCTCCCCGCCGCATTAAGACGGGGCGCGATGGTAAAGCCGACAAGCGAGCTGTTCACACGGCGCTTGCGCGCACGCGTCGCGCTTTGAGACGCCGTGCAGTCGAGAAGAACCGAAAAGCCAAGGCGCGGGTGATGCTCGATGAGGGACAGCCCGACACTGACAATCAGTCGGTTCTCCCCGACGAGGGGCATCACATCGGCGACCGTGCCAAGTGCCACAAGATCCAGAAAATCCCGACACACCGAATCGGTGCAGGTCACGTCTCCTCCGTGTCGCAGCATTTCCATGGCACAGACCAGCTTGAACACCACACCCACACCTGCAAGCTCCTTGAATGGATAGGAACAGTCCTGCCGCCGACAGTTCACCACTGCCTCGGCATCGGGCAGGATATCGGGGCATTCATGGTGGTCGGTCACCACAACGTCCATGCCCAGAGAATGGGCATACGCGATCTCGTCGTTTGCCGTGACACCGGTATCCACCGTTACGATAAGGCGAGTGCCGTCTGCCGATAAGGCATCCAGTGCTGCGCGGTTGATGCCGTAGCCCTCGCCGTTTCGGTTCGGGATATAATAATCAACGGACGCACCGCGGGAGCGGAGGTACAGCACAAGCACCGATACCGAGGTCACGCCGTCCACGTCATAGTCGCCGTAGACCGTGATCGGCTCGTTTTGAGCCAATGCCTGTTCGATGCGTGCGACCGCGCGATCCATATCCGCCATAAGGAAGGGATCGAAAAACGCGGTGTCCTCTTTTTTGATGAAGCGATCCACGGCAGGGAGATCGGTATATCCTCTCGACACGAGAATGTCGCAAAGCACGCGCGAAAATCCCGTCGCCTTTTGCAGGGCGGCAGACTGCGCACACTGTTCGCGCGTGAGTGTCTTGATATTCCATTTTTTTTCCGTTTTCACGGACATAAAATCTCCTCCTTTCCGTGATTTTTGCTGAAATATATAACGTTAATACGGCGCATATTCGCGCATCAGCGCCAGCGCACAGTGAATGCCGTCAAGCGCGGCACTGGTGATTCCTCCGGCGTAGCCCGCGCCCTCGCCGCATGGGTACAAATTGGTGCACGCGGATGCGGTCAAATTCTCACCGCGCACAATGCGGTAAGGTGCGCTTGTCCGTGTTTCGGGACCTGTGAGGACGGCATCCGGCGCATCAAAGCCGGGGAGCTTACGTCCGAAAATTCGGATGCCCGCTTCCAGTCCCGCGCAGATCGACTGCGGAAAGAGCTGACGCAGGTCGCGAAGGGACGCGCCGTGCCCTTCCATATACGTGGGCAGGACGCGGCGGGGCTGTGTGCCGCTTTTTCTCGCGAGAAAATCGCCCACGGTCTGCACCGGCGCACGGTAATTGCCGCCGCCGAGATGATATGCGCGCTCCTCGAGCTGTCGCTGAAAGCGCATGGGATCGTCGTCTGTCACGGATACACAGACAGCGGAGCAGGCGTTCGTGCCGTCCCGCCCGTATCGGCTCATGCCGTTGACCACGACCCCGCCCTCCTCGGAGGCGGCGGCTACCACCTCACCGCCCGGGCACATGCAGAAGGTGTACACACCCATGCCGTTCGGGTGGCAGGAGAGGGCGTACTCGCCTTTGGGCAGATAGGGATTTCCCGCCATGTCGCCGTACAGTCCGCGGTCGATGTCGCTCTGTAGATGCTCGATACGGACGCCGACCGAAAAGGGCTTGGGGCGCACGTCAAGGCGGCGCTGTAGGAGGCGATAGATGTCCCGCGCACTGTGTCCGGTTGCAAGGATCACCGAGCCGCACGGAATCTCACCCTGTCCCGTTTTCACCGAGACCACTCGATCCTGTGCCATGCAGAAATCCTCGGCACGGGTACGGAACAGGATCTCACCGCCCAAACGGAGGATCTCCTGCGTGATGCCCTCCACCACTGTTCGGAGACGGTCGGTTCCCACATGGGGCTTTGCTTCGGTGAGCACGGTCTCGGGCGCGCCGAAGCGGGCAAAGGTCTCAAGGACGAAGCGGCACAGCGGGTCGTTGACGCGGGTCACCAGCTTCCCATCCGAAAAGGTGCCGGCACCGCCCGCACCGAACTGCACGTTGCACTCAGAATCGAGTCTTCCGGTATCAAAAAAAGTCTGCACCGACCGAATGCGCTCGGCGGTGTCGCCGCCCCGCTCCAAAATCAGGGGACGGTAGCCGTTCTGAGCCAGAAGCAGTCCCGCAAACATACCAGCAGGACCGAAGCCGACGATGACGGGGCGCTCCGCCCACCGTGTACCGAATCGGATCTCGGGAAACGCCTCCTCCAAGATCACGGCGTCCGCCTTGGTGCGCAGACGCGCGGTCAGCGAATCGAGTTTATTCGGCGCGACCGTGCAGGCGTAGGTGAGCACCACCGAGCGCACCAGACGGATCTCGCCGCGCCGTCTCGCATCGACCGAGCGACGGTATACGGCGGATGCCGCGAGGGACGCGGACGGCAAAATGCCAGAAAGGCGACGCACGGCAAGCGCGATCACCTCATTTTCCGGCACTTCGGGGGCAGTGCTGATATTTCTGACTAAAACGCGAAGCTGATCCTGCATCATTTTCCGAAATCCACCGTGATCTGATATTCGCCCACGGCATAAGCCCACACGGGCGTATCGGTATTGATCGTCACAGTGACGGGAACCTGCATTCTGCCCGTTGTTTCGACGATCTCGGAAACGTCCGCCACCACCGAAATGTTCTCGGCTGAAATCAGCGCCGCATCGTCCGCCGTGGTGCGGATACGGACGTTCAGTCCGGTCGTGATCAGGGTATACTGCATGCCGTCGGCATGGCTTATGATGATATTCTGCACGTAGAAGCTCCGCAGAACCGTGTTTTTATGATTGATGGACACGGTGGTGCTGTCGGTACCGCTGACGTTGATCAGCCCGTCGGGCAGGGAGATCGGCATGGTGACGGTGTCCTCGGTGATCTTGGTCTCGTCCAGTCTGCCCACGCTGATCTCGCTGACGGATTCCAGATCGGCGGGGTCGCCCTTCACCCGCACCGTGGACGGCGACAGGGTGATCGCGGTATTGGATTCGGTGTAGTATCCGTATTTGCAATCAACAGTGAGCGGAAAATCGCGGTATGCATACACGGGAATACGCACGGCGATGTCGGTGATGGCGCATGTCAGATTGCTGTCGCGCATCACGCGGTCGTCCTGCCCGATCAGCTCGACCCGTCCGGAAACGCGGATGCTTCCGGTCAGATTTCCCGGCTCCACCGTCACGCGGGCGCATTTGATCTCAGCCAGCAGAGTGGATGGACCGGTCACGGAGACCGTTTCCACCTCGGGCACGGGGTCTCCTTTTTCCAGATTATCGTCAATGCTCCAGCCCGTTAAATTGACCGAGACCGGAATTTCGGCAGTCGCTTTGAAATCGAGCCTTGCGGCAAGGGCTTCGGTGCAGGAAACGACGGTCACGCCCGTCGGCTTTGCCGTTACACTGGGGTGAAGGGTGAATTTGCCCACGCCCGAAATGCCGGAGGCATCCGCCTGCACGGTAAAATCGTCGGCGGTCAGTTTATCGAGATCTTTTTTCTTGCCCGTCACCGTGATATCCACGCACAGGGGCTGATCGGCAGTCACGGTGATGCTTTCGTCGTACAGATTGACCACCTGTACCGGAATGTCGGTGATCACTGCCTCCGACGACGGATTATTCACGCTCATGGCATAAAACCAGATACCGACAGCCATCATAAGCGACGCAATCTTCAGGATCAGATTTGAGGTGCGCTTTCCGTTGGAAACCGAGCGCGCATCCTCAACGGGGTCGCGGTCGTAACGTTCCTGCTTCATGATTTTCCCTCCCTGCCTTTTCCTTTTTTGGAAAATCTCGCAACAAAGCGGCTCCACGGACGGTGGCTGTTCTTTTCGTCATTGGGCAAAAGCCTCTCCAGCTCCCGACGTAGGAGTACATAGTCGAAATTGCGGCGCAGACGTCCGTCCTGCGCGACCGATATGGTTCCCGTCTCTTCGGATACTACAATGACCGCCGCATCCGAGTCTTCGCTCATGCCGATCGCCGCGCGGTGGCGCGTGCCGAGATCCTGAATGATCTCCTGATTCTGCGAAAGGGGCAAAAAGCATCCTGCGGCATAGATGCGTTCGTTGCGGATGACAACGGCACCGTCGTGCAGGGGCGCTTTGTTGAAGAAAATGTTGCGCAGAAGAAAGGCGGACATGTTAGCGTCCAAGATCGTGCCGCTGTGGATAATGTCGCCCAGACGCGTGGTGCGCTCGATCACGATGAGCGCGCCGGTCTTTTCCTTTGCCATCTCGACCACCGCTTCGCAGATGGAATTGATGGCGTTGGTTCTTCCCGCTTCGTCCGAGGTCTCGGAAATGGCGCGGATACCGCGCAGAGACGAGCCGCCCACC
>CABUHM010000139.1:0-4498 GCA_902491355.1 uncultured Eubacteriales bacterium | reverse complement strand
TTTGCTGTACGTTCTCTTCATGGACTCGCCTCTTTCAGGTTAATTATATCATTAACTCTTCTATTTGTCCATTTTTATTATACAACTTTCCACTCTTCACTTTTCACTTTTCGCTAATGTCTCACTGCCGATTTTTGGAAGGTAATAAGGAACAGTGAGAAGTGAAAAAGTGTATCTTCTGCACCGTATAACTGAAAATAACGTTTCACCGTATAATGACGCAAAAGAGCACCTGTTTTGCAAGTGCTCTTTGTGTTTATTTCTTCTCCACCGCAAAGAAGAAGGGCGACTGCGGCGAATTGATGATCTGAAAGCGGGAAATGCTCATTTGGAAGCGGGACAGGGTGCGGAAGTAATCGTCGAGCATTTGACCCTCCAGCGTTCCCTCGGGATGCCCCGGGTAGACGGCGATCAGCAGAATGCCGTCGGGCGCCAAGTGTGCGATAGCGGACTGCACTGCTGGCAAAGTGCTTTCCCGACGTGTGGTGAGGGACTTATCCGCGCCCGGAAGCCAGCCGAGGTTGAACATGCCGCCCTTGATGGTTTGCGGCAAATACTTATCGCAGTTGGCATGCGAATCGAGGATCAGGGTGTAATTATCGGGACAGGTTTCCTCCAACAGCTTGCGGGTATTGCGCAGTGCCTGCTCCTGTACGTCAAAGGCGTAAACGTGACCGTCTTTCCCCACAGTCTGTGAGAGAAACTGCGTATCGTGCCCGTTGCCCATGGTGAAATCCGCTACGGTGTCGCCCGGACCGATGTGTGCGAGAAGAAACATTTTGTGCATATCAAGAAGATCGACCATTTTTGAAACCTTGCCTTTCGGAATCCATTTATTATGTTATTATTGTAATGATAGCGTTTATGAGAGAATCAGACGGGTCGCTTGGTAAAACAGAGCGGAGACGGCAAACGCCGTGAGCAGAGAGCAGAGCACCGTTCGCACCGTGAAGGACCGTGAGCCGCTTTCGTGACGGATCGCGGAAACGGTGGCGACACACGGCACATACAAAAGGACAAAGAGCATGAGCGCGTATGCGTTGACCGACGTGAAGCCTGCGCATTCCAGTGCGGTGTGCAGGGAAGTGTGTGCGACCGTGCCGCCCGTCACGCCGTAGAGGACAAAGAGAGAGGAAACCACGACTTCCTTTGCAGCGACGCCCGAAATGAGCGCTACTGCCGTCTGCCACTGACCCAGCCCGCACAAAGGAGCGGAGAGACACAGCGTCCGATCTGTGCGGCAAAGGAACGGGAGATATCCGCAGTGGGACCCGCCGTTCCGATATGCAATAGGATCCAGACGGCAAGGGAAGCGAGAAAGACGGTCGTTCCTGCTTTTGTGAGATATTCCCTTAGCTTTCGGGCAACATCGCGGGTGACGGTTTTCGGGTCGGGCATGCGGAAATCCGGCAATTCGATCAGCAGAGGCGACGCGGCATCGGCGGCGTGTCCTTCCGTAAAACGCGCAAAGAGAACGGCGATCCCCGTTCCGACTGCGTACATGGAGCAAGCCGCAAGCGGTGCATATTGCCCGAAAAAGGCGTCCGCCAAGAGGATGTACACGGGCAGACGCGCCGAGCAGGATAGAAACGGCAGGAGAAGCATGGTGCGCCTTCGCTGTGCGACATCCTCCAGAGTTTTGGTCGCAAGCACGGCGGGCACGGTGCACCCATATCCGAGCAACATGGGGATGATCGCCTTTCCGGACAGTCCCAGCCGTGCCGTCAAGCCGTCCGCCAGATATGCGGCGCGCGCCATATAGCCGCTGTCCTCCAGACAGGCAAGGATCACATACAGAAAAAACAGGTTCGGCAGAAAAGAAAGGATGCCGCAGACACCGACCAGAGCGCCGTCGAGGGCGAAGGAAATAAGCCAATCAGGCGCGCAAACGTCGTGCATGTGGGTACGCGCGATGTCCGAAAGGAAAGTAAAGAGGTCGGAGAGCATGTTTTTGAAAAGATTGCCGACGGTAAAGGTGAGAAAGAAGGTTGCCGCCAACACGCAGAGGAGAAAAACAGCGCCCCACAAGGGATGCAAAAGGACGGCATCCGCACTGTCTGTTGCGTCCTTGCCTTTTGCGGCGCGGCGCACGGTCCGGGATGAGATTGTGTCCACGCAGGACAGGATCGCGTCGGGAGAGTCTGCGATTTCGATGCAGGTCTTGCGCCGCAGTGTCGAATCGTTCCACTGCGGTGCGGTTTTATGCGTGCAGGCATCGGATACGGCGCAGAGCATTTTGTCCAGTCCCTGTCCCGAGCGGGCAGAAACCGCGACGGCCGGTACACCGAGCAAGGATGCCATGCGTTCGATATCGATGGATATGGAGCGATGCGCGGCGATGTCCGAAAGATTCAGGACGACGACCATCGGCTTTTGCAGTGCCAAAAGCTGTAGGGTGAAGAAGAGTCCGCGTTCCGGACAGGTCGCATCCAGTACGTTGACGATCAGGTCGATATCGTCCGATGTGATGCGCTCCCGCGCCACGGTCTCCTCCTGCGAATAATCGGTCAGAGCATAGGTGCCCGGCAAATCGATCAGGCGATAAGAGACACCGCGATATCGCAGTTCGGCTTCCTTTTCCTCCACGGTGACGCCGGGGCGGTTTCCCACCTTTTGGCGCGCACCCGTCAGAGCGTTGAACAGGGAGGTCTTGCCGCAATTGGGGTTGCCCGCAAGCACGATGCACGGCGATTTTGTACTGCGCTCACGGCGGTCCGTCGGTACATGCGACGGCGCGGCGCAGTGCGGACACTTCCCGCAAGGTGCGCTCATTGCGGCTCCACGTCGATGGCGCGGCAAAAGGCGGTGCCGATCGCATACCGTGTTCCGCGCAGACGGATCACGGCAGTGCCCGACCTCCGTCGAAACAGGACGGTCACACGGCGCGGCGGGAGCAAGCCCAACACGGCGAACCGCAGTTTGGGCTTAGGCGGCAGACGAACGTCTGTGATGCGATATTCCCGACGGATCTGTGCTTCGCTCAGCTTCATAGGCAACTCCGAACCGTATTGGCGAGATTTGGACTGTTCACGCAGAAAGTCAAACACCACCAATACTATATGAAGCTGTCACGGGAACTATGAGCGGTTGCCGCGGCGGGTGTCGGATTTCTTTTCCGCGCTTTCGTCAAACGAGCCGTCGCTTCCGTACAGGGAGAGCATCATTTCCGTGGTCTCCCGTGCCGTTTCGGGATCCATACCGCTTGTCTTCGCTTCGTCAAAGGCATCGGTGTCAATGATAGGTCCGCCGAGCGCGGGTTCACTGTCGGCTTCCGATACTATGGGTGCGGCGTTTGGTTCGTCGGAATCGGATTTCCGATTCATGGACGAAATGTCGACGGGCACAGGATCTGAGGAATCATCGGTTTTGGCAGACGGCAGAGCGTCCGACAATGCGGTGTCCGATGTCGACATGGGTTCTTCGTCCTGCTCCGGTTCGTAATTCCAGAGGGAGCGGCGCTTTACGGTATCGGACGGGGATTTTCCGTTCTGTTTCCGTTCGTCGCGAAGGCGCTTTTTCTCTGCACGTCGGCGGCTTCGCTCTGCCTTTTCCGCTTCGGTCAGATCGGTCATGCGCATGATCAGCTTCACGGCTTCACACAGGAAGAGGAAAATGGCGGGGATGCCGAGCACAACGGCGAACTGTCGTGCGTTGAGCGGTGTGACCGAAAACAGTGCCGCAAAGCCGGACTGCCGCTGACAGAGCAGGATGAAGGATACAGCTGCGGCAAGCAGAAAGACAAACATGGCGTTCATGGTGATATCCCCACGGAACAGGCTCTTTTCGGTTTTCATTTCGGACAGGATCACGATTTGGGAAATGAGGAAGGCATAGAACACCGCCGTGCCGAACAGGGAAGCGTTGTACAGACCTGTCAGCGTGACGGGCAGAAATTGTACAGTTACACACAGGGCGGCAAGCAGAACGCCCAGCACAAAGCACGGGGCGTTGGCTGTGAGGGGATGACGCAGTTTTTCTTCGGTTTCCTCCCGTGCCGAGAGAATGTTGCGTCCCGGGCGCTCAAAAGCAATGACCAGAACGGCGCAAAAATCGGCTATGATGCCCGTAAACAGGATCTGCGTGGGATCGAGAATGGGGGTGCGTGTGAGGATGCCGAACAGGACGATGAGAAATTTCGATATCTGCGACACAATGAGATAGCGCGCCATGCGAAGCAGATTGAGATAAATGACCTTTGCCGCGCCGACCGCGCTCAGCATGGCGTTCAGACCGCCTCTGCCGCTTTGCGACGGCTGTGCGATCACGACATCGGCAAGATATTTGATGGCTTCACAGCCCGCACGGTTTCCGGCACGGTCGTCCTTCACAAAGACGGGAAGGGCGCGGTTCGGGCGGTCGGAGCGGTGGGAAATGGTGACGTTCTGCGAGAAGCTGACATCTGCGATGCGCAGGAGCTTTGCCTCGTTGAGCTGTCGGCAGATCATGCCCACGCGGAAGCCGTCTGCCTGCAGATATTGCAGAATTTCCTCCTTTTGCG
>CABUHM010000138.1:0-4512 GCA_902491355.1 uncultured Eubacteriales bacterium | reverse complement strand
CAATTCCTCCGTCATGGCTTACGCCATGCCACCTCCCTTTACACAAAGGAGGCTTTCTCGGAGTGGCGCATGCGAACAGGTCAATTCTATGTGTGATGCGTTCGTTTTTCGGCGGGCGACCGGTGGTCGCCCGCTCCCCATCCGTTGCACGGACAAAACCGAGGCGTCCGTCTCCCCTTACGCAAAGCGGGTTTGGAGCAACGCATGCGCTGTCACGCAAAAAAAGGCTGTCGGCAGATATTGAATACCTGCGACAGCCCTGGATTTCGGATTACCGGAAAATCAGTTGAGTTCTGCGAAATACTTAATGGTACGAACCATCTGAGAGGTATAGGAGTTCTCGTTATCGTACCAGGAAACGACCTGTACCTGGTAGGTATCGTCGTCGATCTTGGTGACCATGGTCTGGGTTGCATCGAACAGAGAACCGTAGGTCATGCCGATTACGTCAGAGGAAACGATCTCCTCGGTGTTGTAGCCGAAGGAGGCGGAAGCAGCAGCCTGCATAGCGGCATTGATGCCTTCCTTGGTTACGTCCTTACCCTTGACAACTGCCACGAGAATGGTGGTGGAGCCGGTGGGTACGGGAACTCTCTGTGCGGAGCCGATCAGTTTGCCGTTCAGCTCGGGAATGACAAGACCGATAGCCTTAGCAGCACCGGTGGAGTTCGGAACGATGTTCTGTGCACCTGCGCGGGAACGACGAAGGTCTCCCTTGCGCTGAGGACCGTCCAGAATCATCTGGTCGCCGGTGTATGCATGAACGGTGGTCATGATACCGCTCTGGATAGGAGCATAGTCGTTCAGGGTCTTTGCCATGGGAGCCAGGCAGTTGGTGGTGCAGGATGCGGCGGAAATGATCTGATCGTCCTTGGTCAGGGTGTTCTCGTTGACCGAGAAAACGATGGTCTTCAGATCGCTGCCTGCGGGAGCGGAGATAACGACCTTTTTAGCGCCTGCCTGAATATGAGCCATTGACTTCTCCTTAGAGGTATAGAAGCCGGTGCACTCCAGAACCACGTCAACGTCCAGCCTGCCCCAGGGGCAGTCAGCGGCGTTCTTCTCTGCGTAGATCTTGATTTCCTTGCCGTCAACGATGATGGAATCATCGGTTGCGGAAACAGTGTGCTTGCCTTCGCCGATGTGGCCGAGGAAAGAACCCTGTGCGGTATCGTATTTGAGCAGATGAGCCAGCATCTTCGGGCTGGTAAGATCATTGATTGCAACAACTTCGTAGCCTTCGGCGTTGAACATCTGACGGAAAGCCAGACGGCCGATACGACCGAAGCCGTTAATAGCGACTTTTACAGACATGAGACTGATCCTCCGTAAATAATTAATGGTAGATTCATGACTATATTCTATCCCAAACCCCCAATGTATGCAAGGGCTTTTTGTAAATTTTTTGAAATTCGGCTGAAATTTAGTTTATGGGACCAACATAGCTTGAAATTTTCGGGAAAATATGGTAAAATGTGATAAAAGACAAGAAAGGGAGACCAGCTTTGAAAGAATTGAAAATTCCGATTTTGATCTGTGCCGCAGGCGGCACGGTGAAACATAAAAACATTGCGGCAAAAAAGTGGTTGCGTGCGCCGCGCATCGGTGCGAATATGCGTCGGTTTTTGCTGAATATGCCGTCCGAGGCGTGCGCCGACAAAATTGCCGCCATCGCGTCCGGCGAAGAGGACGCCGCGATTCTGGAGGTACATACCGAAAGCTGTTACCGTCGGGCGCTGGCGGCAAGGTACTCTGCGGACAGCGAGGACGAGGTCATCTTTCTGTTTTCGCCCC
Source organism: uncultured Eubacteriales bacterium (assembly GCA_902491355.1). Taxonomy (GTDB): domain Bacteria; phylum Bacillota; class Clostridia; order Oscillospirales; family CAG-272; genus UMGS2055. The sequence goes on along the minus strand of CABUHM010000138.1, from coordinate 2,718 downwards.
TGCTGCAGATCGGCGATTTCAACCCGAATTACAATCCCATCGAGTCGGTGCTCACCGAGCACTGCAACGCGCTTGTCGCACTGATCCGAAATCTACCCGAGAGCGCGCCGCCAGATGAGCCGCGTACCCCTGCATTGCGGCGCATCCACGGCTCGGACGAGAAATTCACCGAGACCTTTACCAAGTTGCTTCGGGCGCACAGCGATGCGTTCCCCGCATACGGTCTGACCCGCGCCGTGCAGATGCTTCGCCGCGTGGGCGGAGAGATCCTCAACGAGCTGGGCTACCGCGCGTTCTTCGATTTTGAGGATCTGCGCTTTGCGCCGGACGACGTGGTTCCGTTTATGCCTTTGGCGATACCGTTTATCAATCTGTCGGTCGCGGCGCTGGAAATGTCGGCGCAGAAGCAAGCCGATATCCGATGCGGCATGCGCGAGACCGAGTTTTTCCTTGAGATCGCGGTGCACACGCCAGAGCCGATAGCGCCCTGCGGCGACGTGATCCTATCACAGCTTCAGCAGGCGCGTCCCGATCTGGCGGTTCAGCTTATGTGCGCATGGCAGTTCAACGGCTGTGACGGTTGGTCGATTTCCGCCCGCTATGAGGCGTTTGCGCCCGACATTCTGATCTTCAATATGAAGAGAACGGTCACTGACAATATTTATGCCATCGGCATTCTGCATCAGCAGTCCCCGCGTGAGGTTCGTCTGCGCGAGGAAGAACTGTTCGAGACCATCACCGCGCTGTATGCCGAGGTAACGGGTCGTTCCAAGCCGGCGCGCGGCAGTGAAATGCAGATTGACGATGATGCGCCGCAGGACACGCCGACCGACGGCTGATGAGAGCCGAACGGCGAACAAGGGAATGAATTCCGGTTGACAAAGTATCGGGAACATGCTACAATATTCCCGATGTTTTGCACAATCAACCGAAATCTGCAATAAAAACGAAAACAGGAAAGGATTCGGACACCGCGTCCGTACTGCGGCGGTGTCCCCGCACGATTATGAAAAAGAGATGGATATGCCTGCTTCTGATCGGCTGTGTGTTGTGCAGTCTTTTGACGGCGCTTCCCGTTGCCGCCGAAAAAGCCGCCTTTGCCTTTTCGGCAAGTGGACCGGAGAGCGCCATGCCCGGGGAGACGGTGACTTACACGCTTTCGCTTTCCCGCGTGCCGGAGGGCGGTATTTTGTCCGCGGATATGGAATTTTCGTACGATGCCTCGGTACTGACCCTGGTAAGCTCGGAAATGACCAAGTCTCCGTCCGACGGCTGGGCGTACCTGTACAACGATCTGCCCGAGAGCAATCAGGTTCGCTTTATGACGCTGGATGAGAAGGTGTCCACCGTTGCGCAGGTGGATGAATTGGTCATTACCATGCAATTCCGCGTTCGGGACAATGTTCCCAAGAACACGCGCGCGATCTTTGCGTTCAATGAGGTGTCCGGTTCGGATGCCGCATGCAACCTGATCGCGGGCGATACCTGGAAGGGTTCTGTGATACTGAACCGCGGCGAGGCACTCCAGTCGCCTGTGGTGACCGCCGTTTCCGATGCCGAAAAGGGCGGCATCGGATACTCCTTCACCGATTCAAACCCGTCCGACGCCGTGACGGGCTACGATATCACCCTGTACCGCGCCGAGGATCAGATTCCCGTTGCGCATCAGGAAACGGGTGTCGATATTCGGGATGGCTTCTTTGCCGCCGATGCGGACTCTGCCCCTGCCGGAAAATCGTACTATGTTTCGGTGATCGCACGCGCGCGGGACGTCGGCATGGACAGCCCTGCCGGCGCTTCCGAGGCGGTCGAGATGGCGGATGTTGTGACGGATGTTTCGGTGTCCGTGCAACCGCGGCTGGTCTATCAGCCCGGGGATGCGTTGGATCTGTCGGGCTTGAAGGTCATTTTGACTTATCGCTCGGGTGCGAGAGTTACCCTTTCCTACGGTGAACTGGCGGCAAACGGCATTACCACCGATCCCGCCAACGGCACTGCTCTGACGCTGCAGGAAAACGGCAACACCGTCTTTGTGACCTGCGGTACCATCACGGCGCAGTCCCGTCCTTTTAAGGTGACGGACACCGTGTGCACGCACCAAAACACACGCACCGAGACCGTTGAGCCGACCTGTGATGCCGACGGTGAACGCACCGTGATCTGCGCCGACTGCGGCGCGGTGATCAGCGGCGAGCTGTTGACCGACCGTCCCGATCATGATTACGACGAGCCTGTGCTTGTGATGGAGGAGGCTTCCACCGGAAACCGTGTATACTCCCTCACCTGCAAAAACTGCGGTCACGTCAAACGCGAGGTGCGCACATCCTCCGATCCGTCGAACGGCGGCGAAACCATCGTTCCCACGCCTGACACTGAGCCTGCTCCGAACGGCTCCGACTCCTCTTCCGACACAAGTGAGCCGCAGGGCAACGAGTCCTCGGACGGCTCGGACGAAGAGAAGGGCTGTCGCTCCGCTGTGGGCAATCTGTCGGGTGTGACCATGCTTCTCACCGCAGGTGCGGCGGCTTGGCTGTGTCTGAAGAAAAAAAAGAAAGACTGACGCCGGGGTATCATTGACGTTTGCACAGACTTCATCGCCCGCGTCGGAACAGGCGCGGCTGTGCCGTGCCTGTTCCGGTGGCGGCGTGACGCAAACGGCATATTTTCGGAATTCCGACACCGCCGCCACCGGTGCGCCGTCCGCCTTCGGCGGGCGGC
>CABUHM010000137.1:0-4555 GCA_902491355.1 uncultured Eubacteriales bacterium | reverse complement strand
CATTCGGCTTTTCTGTGTGACAGGTTATTAAATATGTTTTGCTCGGCTGCCTATAAATTGGCTCCTCCTTTCGGGCATATTAAAGTCGAATTATGCCCGGGCCTCGAACCTAATTCTTGGACAAAATCAGCAAAACCCCAGTGTTTATGCGGCATAATCCTCTTTGTGTTATTATACCGCAATCATCGATGCGGCGGACTATTCCTGTTGCTTTCATATATAAATCTCCTTTTGTCATCAAATCGTGATGTTATTATTTGTAAAGCAAGAGGAATTATACCGCGCAATGCATTTTCTTTTTCCGTTTCGACATTTTTACGCATTGCTTGCATTTCCGTGCGGAAAGGGACGCATGTCTGCTGATTTTTGTGTTTTGTGCGGGTGGAATGCGGCAGGCGGGGGCAAAAATCGGTGCAAAAAGTTTTGCGGGGCGTCGGAATGAATCCGACGTCCCGCTGTCCTTTGTTTTCAGTATCCGGCTATGCGCTCAGCGATTGCATCCGCAGGGATTGCAGCCGCAGTCGGAAGAGTCGTAGTTGCAGAAATACAGAACGATCAGCGCGATGAGCACCAACCAAATGAGGTTATCGTTTAACAGATTGCACAGACAAGGCATTTTCGTGTCCTCCCGTTCTTATTTTCTCGGCAGCGCATTTTTGCGCTCCCGATATTATCCTATGCTGCGGGAGGGAAAGTGTTCTGCTTATTGTGCGATTCCGCTCAGGTCATAATCCTGCACATCGGTGAGCTTTACGTTGACAAATTCGCCCTCTTTGCGTTTCTTTTTCGATTGAAAATAGATCTTTCCGTCGATTTCGGGCGCATCCGCCGCGCTTCTGCCGTAATACACCTCGGCGATGGGGTCGTAGCCCTCGCAGAGCACCTGCACGGTCTTGCCGATCTGCGCGCGGTTATATGCCTCGGCGATATCGAGCTGGATGGTCATGATGGTATCGTAGCGATCCTGCTTGACCTGTTCGTCGATCTGATCGGGCATTTCGGCGGCAGGCGTATCCTCCTCGCGGGAGTACGGGAACGCGCCGAAGCGCTCGAAGCGGGTATCCTTGATGTATTCGCACAGGGCGGTGAAGTCCTCCTCGGTCTCGCCGGGGAAGCCGACGATGGCAGTGGTGCGGATGACGATATCCGGAACGGCTTCCCGCAGGCGGCGCACGGCATCCCTGATCATGTTCGCATCGCCGTGACGGTTCATGCGGCGCAGGACGCTGTCGGAAATGTGCTGAATGGGAAGATCTATGTATTTGACCACGCGGGGGTTATCGCGGATCTCGGCGATCAGCTCGTCGGTGATCTTATCGGGATAGCAATAGAGCAGGCGGATCCACGGAATGCTCGTGGCGCGGGTGATTGCCTGAATGAGGCGGGGCAGGCGGTATTCGCCGTACAAATCCAGTCCGTAGCGGGAGGTATCCTGCGCCACGATGACCAATTCCTGCACGCCCAGCTTTTCCAGCTCTGCCGCCTCCTCGGTCAGCTCCTCGATGGGACGGGAGCGAAAGCGTCCGCGGATGTTGGGGATGGCGCAGTAGGTGCATCGGTTGTCACAGCCCTCCGCCACCTTGAGATATGCCATATATTCGGGGGTGGAAACGATGCGGTCGCCGCCGAGCCGCAGTTGGTCGTTGGGGCAATAGGATGTATACTTCTGTCCCTTTTCCACCTGTCGGACCGCCTCCACGATATTGTGCAGAGAGCCGACGCCGAGCACGGCGTCCACCTCGGGCATTTCCTCTAAGATCTGATCCCGATACCGTTCTGCGAGGCATCCCGTGACAATGAGTCCCTTCAGATTTTTCTTTTTGAGCCATGCTTCATCGAGAATGCTGTCGATGGATTCCTGCTTTGCGCTTTCGATGAAGGCACAGGTATTCACGATCACGATGTCGGCTTCGATGTCCTCCGACACGATCTCATATCCGGCGTCCGCCAGATGATGGAGCATGACCTCGGTATCGATTTGGTTTTTGGGGCATCCGAGGGACACAAAGCCCACCTTAGTTGCTGCCATATGATTTCCTCCGTATTGACTGGATGCGTTGATAGCAAAATATTGATATATGATAAGAATTACTGTGCCGCGAGGGAAATGCGGATTTCCTCGGCACCGTCGTTGACGATGACGATATCGCCGCCGTCGAGGCTCCATGAACTGCATCCGCGCAGTGCGGAGAAGCGCGGGCTGTCGCACGCAGGGGTCAGATTGACCGTCGATGCGGACGGCTCAATCGGATCGGCGGGTTCCGAGGTGTCGTTCGGTTCGGCGGGGGGCTGCGCAGTATCCGATACGACAGGCTCTTCGCCGTCGGACGGCTCGTCCGTGACGGGCGGCTGGTGCACGGTCAGTGCGGGCAAAACGACCGCCGCGCCCGCCGTGACCGCGTTCGCCTCGGCATCGGTCATGCCGAAATACCACAGGTTGCTCCCCACGTTATCGGAGCTTTCGTATGCGGGATTGAAATGATACCATGCGCCGTCGATGCATGCGGCGGCAGTAATGCAGGTGCTTTCCGCCGTACCCACCGTGACCGCATCCAGACCGCTTCCGCACAGAAGCAGGACGTAAAGCTGATTCATGGCGCCCGCAGTATATTTTCCCGCCACGGCGCATTCGTACAGGGAGGTTTCCTCGTCATAGGAGAACGGCAGGGACGCTACCGTGCGGTACAGTGCCAGCGCCGTGCCCGCATCGGATGCGACGGCGGGGGTGCTTTTTGCCATGCATGCCGAAACGACCTCGTCCAGAGCGGCGATGCGGCGCGCGCATTCGTCGGCTTCCATGGAATAGGTCAGGAAAAGCGTGCCGCTCTCAGCGTTGAATTCCGACTCCGACACCAGATCGGCGAGCGGCGTCCGTGCCAGCAGGGTGCGGCAGTTTTCGACCTCGGCGCCGTCAAAGGCGGATATTTCTGCGCGGTGCTCCCGAATCGCGTCACACAGCAGGGTGAACGCGGCAAAGGTCGCCTGCGAGGGCTGTGCCGCACTGCTCATGGCGGCGTAATCTGCCGTGACCGCAGGATCGCCCTTTTGCGGCGGCTCGGTCTCCACGGTCTGCCAGATATACTCGGAGAGGGCATCGGTCACCGTCGTTACGTCCGAGCCTTGACCGACATCATTTCCCGCACAGCCGACAACGGCAAGGGCGGCGGTGACGGCAAGCAAAAGGGACAGGAGAGGGCGCGCGCCTCTGCGCAGTCGTTTTTGTCGCTTTTTCTTTTCGATCATCCTGCGAACCTCCGTTACTTGGTCTTGCGGGCATTGCCCGAGACCCGTGTTTCCCATGAATGTGAACAGCGCGGACAACGCACCGTATGCCGTCCGGCACGGCGGGGAAGGCGCAGAACGGCGCGGCACTTGGGACACCGCCGATAGACATAAGAGCGGCAATCACGCGCGCGGCGGTACTGCAGGGAGAACCAATCCCGAATCGGACCGAATACCCGCAAAAACGCGCGGTTTTCCGCCTGTCGGCGGGCATAACTGCGGCTCATGGTGCGGAAAATGTACCAGCTCATGAGCGCAAGGCTCAAAAGGGACAGGATTGCCCGTGCGGGAGCTACAAATCGAAAGACCGACGATAAGACAAGACAGATCAGGGTACACACAAACAAAAAGGTATTGAGGGTATCCCGCCCGTACCGTCCGTACATAAAGCGGATCAGCTTTTCACGCCATGACATATGCGTTCTTCTCCTTTTCAATTTCGGTATTCTCGGGACTGCCGTGCGATTTCTGCGCCCGCATGGCGTTGGCAAGCATCAGCTTGATGCGGTTTTCCTGATTGATGCGGGAAGCACCGGGGTCGTAGTCCACCGCCACGATATTGACGCCGGGGAAGCGCTCCTTGAGGGGCTTCATCACGCCCTTGCCCATGATGTGGTTGGGCAGACAGCCGAACGGCTGTGCGCACACGATATTGCTCACGCCGCCGTGGATCAGCTCCACCATTTCGGCGGGCAGGAGCCAGCCCTCTCCCATTTTTGCGCCGATGCCGATGATGCCGCGAATGCCTGCGCGGGTTTCGTCAAACGGCGCCATGGGGCGGAACACACCGTGTTCGCGGATGCAGTCGATCATGTCCTGCTGTTTGCGGGTCAGAAAGCGATACAGAATGCGCGCACCCGCCGCCTTGACGGGAGCAACGCCGTACAGCTTACGGTCTGCAATCGAATTATAAACCGAATACAGGCAAAAGTCAAGCAGTCCCGGCATCACGGTCTCCGCGCCCTGCGCCACCAGAAAGTCCTCCAGGCCGTTGTTGCCGAGCGGAGAGAATTTTACGTAGATCTCCCCCACGATGCCCACGCGCACCCGCTCTTCCTGCTTGCGCTCAACGGCGGCAAAATCGCGCAGGATTTCGCGGTAGTTTTGTAGGACGCGGGAATAGGACACCCGTTTTCGGGTTATTTCGGAAACCAGACGCTCTGTCCAGCGCCGCACCAGCGCGTCGGTCTGTCCCGCCGTAATCTCGTAGGGACGGCACTGCGCGCGCAGGGTCATGAGAAGGTCGCCGTACAGAAGCGCGTACATCATGCGG
>CABUHM010000136.1:0-4580 GCA_902491355.1 uncultured Eubacteriales bacterium | reverse complement strand
TCTTGATCTCCACACTGTTGCCGATCACGCAGTTTTTGCCGATGAGCGCCTTTCCGCGGATAAACGCGCAGTGGCGAACCTCGGTCTCCTCGTCAATGATGCAGGGACCGTTGATATATGCCGTGGGAGCGATCTCGGCGCTCTTGGCGATCCAAACGTTCTCACCGCGCTGTTCAAAGCGATCCGAAGGCAGGGTCTTTCCCAATTCGCAGATAAAATCGCCGATCCGATCCAGGATCTCCCACGGATACCGCGCCCCTTCAAACAAGCGGGCGGCTCTGGTATGCTCCAGATCAAACAGATGGGAAATTGTTATATTATCAAATGCTTCCGTCATAGATAAAATGCTCCTTATAGATATCACATTATTCTGCACAAAAATTCCCGAAAACCGTCTCATAGGTTCTCTTTTGCATTGTATCATAAATGATCACGTTTTTTGTGAATTTTCATTTAATCGTTTGTTAACACGTCAACCGTATCGTTCAGTGCGAACGACCAGATGAGACATGCGTCCACATCGCGGCAGAAGATCTGTCTGCATGCGCGACGGTAATAGCCTAGCTGACGCGCATGGCGCGCCCGAAGCCGACGTTCGATCTCCTCGCGCGGCATGCCCTTGGGGAAATGATCGGTCTTGTAATCCACCAATATCAGCTTCCCGTCAGCACTCTCATACACTAAGTCCATCACGCCCTGCACCAGCACCGTCTCATTTTGAACGAGCGCCTTTTTCTGCGGATCGTCGGTGAATTCCGATGCCGGCAGTGTGATATTGAATCTCTGCTCCCGCCATACCCGACGCGCGACAAGCAATTGCCCCACAAGATCGGATTCCATCATCCTTTGCAGTGCGTCCAGATCGCACAGCAGTGCCAAAGCAGGGTCGAGGAACTGCTCCCGCACCAGACGGTCCAGCTCTGCCCGCGCGCCCCGTTCCCGCGCCGAGCGGAAATCGCAGAACTGCGCGAACACGTGGGTCGCCGTTCCCCGCTGTGCGGCATCCTCTTCGGTCTGCATTGCAGAGGCGAAGGCAGGCTCACGGCGTAGGGTCAGCGCGTTCCGTGCTTCGACATCGACGGTGCTCTCCTCAAGCTCATCCAGAATGCCCGGGTGGAGCTTGGAGACCGACAGCTTGGACGGCAGAGACGCGATATACGCAAACGGGTACTCATATTGCAGGTTTTCCACGATCCGCCCGCACAGCGCCTCGTCAAACGATGCGTCATCGGGTACGCTTTCCGCGTCTGCCGTCAAGGCGTCCGTCGGCAGGGTGGGCGCACTGTCCGCAGTCTGTGCATCGTTCTCCTCCTCGGGCACCGTCAGTTCCCAGTCGGCATAGCCGCTCTCGGCAAGCGCGCACAGGATCCACCGCATATAGCAGTTTCCCGCGCCGTCAAAGGGAGACCATCCGTTTTGCACGGTGTCCGCATTGATTCCGAGCAGTCGTTCGGGCTTCGCAGAACAGCCCACCGCATACAGCTCCCGCTTCGCGCGGGTCAGCGCCACATACAAAACGCGGATTTCTTCCTCTAACTCATGGCGTCGGATGCGCTCCTTGGCGAGGGAGAGCAAAAGAGTCTTATAACGCACCTTGCCGACAAGATCGGTCAATTCGGTCACATATCCGTATTCCCTGTCAATCACCCGATTGGGGGTGGGGCGGAAATCACGGGAACAGCCGATGAGAAATACGGTGTCGAATTCCAGACCCTTCGACTTATGTATGGTCATGAGTTGCACCGATTTCAGCCCCTCCGTCGAGGTATGCGCCTGCGCAAAGGTCGCCTTTTGCGCCGCGATGCGGTCGAGATATCGGTTGATCTCATACAGTCCCGTCATGCCCCTCTCCTCGGCGGAGCGGACAAATTCGTACAGAAGCATCAGATTGGCGCGGCGGCTCTCGCGCGGAACGGTCTCGTCCGGATCGTTTGCATAGCACAGGGAAAGCACGGCGCTCTCGCGGTACAACCAACGGACGAATTCTGCGGAGGAATGGGTGCGCGCATAGACGCGGTACCGCTCCATATCCGCTAAAAACCTGCGTCCCGCCTCATAGCCGCAAGCCTCGGTATAGGCGCACAGGGCTTGATACAGGGATCCGTTTTCTGCGGAGGCGCGGATGCGCACCACATCGTCAAGGGTACAGCCATAAAGCGGACTGTACAGTACGCCCGCAAGATCGGCGTCGTGGGACGGGTTGTCCACCACGCGCAGAAGGGAGCGCACCAGCACGATCTCCGCGCTCTCAAACAGGGAGCGTTCATCCTGATTGTAATAGGATATCTGCATTTCGCGAAGGGCATCCTCCACGGCGGAAAAGGGGGCGCGGCTTCTGGCAAGCACCGCGATCTTCTCGGGGTCGCGCCCCTCCTCGGTGATCAGACGGCAGATCTCCTGCGCCACGTACTGTGCTTCTCTGCCCTCGTTCACCTTGCCGCGAAGCACCGTCACATGCGGACGGATCAGGGGCTGTTCCCCGTTCGGGTCAAGACCGCACCGCAGATCGTCATTTTCGTTATAAGGAACCTCGCTCCCGTGACGGAAAAGCGGTGCGCACACGGCGTTGGCAAAACCGATGACCCCGCGTGACGAACGGAAATTGTCCGAGAGGAAGATGGTGGAGGCGTCCCTGCCGTCCTGCGGGTCGTACTGCGGAAAGCGGTTCCGATACGCCGCGAACAGGGCGGGCGCCGCGCCCCGAAAGCCGTATATACTTTGCTTGATATCGCCCACCATGAAGCGATTATCGCGACCTGCAAGGGCGGCGAACACCGCATCCTGCAATTCATCCAAGTCCTGATACTCGTCTATGTATATTTCGTCCACGGTGCGTCGGTATTCCAGGGCAAGGGGCGTCGGTTCGCCGTCCGCACACAGGAGGTTGTACGCCATACGCTTGACATCGGCAAATTCGAGCAGATTGCGTTCGTGCTTGACCTGTGTGAAATTCTTCGTAAACCTCATCAGCACCGCAAAAACCGTATCCTGCAAAGCCGCATGCCGCTCAAGAGAGGCGGCAATGACCGTGCTCTCGGGGCAAAGCAGTGCCTGATAATGCCTGAGGGTCTCCCGCGCGCCCGACCTCCACGCCTGATACGCTTCCTCGGACGGGTCGTTGATATACTTTGCGCCGACCGCACTTTTGAGCTTGGTTTGGGCTAACGCCGTGCGGGTGTGTTCATAGCTTCCCGCATTTGCCGAAAGGATACCGAACTGCTCCGCGTCGTTTCGGTTGAGCGCAGCGACCTTGCCGTCGGACGGCAGAACGGTCTCCCACGAGGTCAGCTCGGCACAGATCCGTTGCATGTCCGCGCGGTACTGCGCCGCGAGGTCTTTTCCCGTTTCCGCAGCAAAAAAGTCTTTTCCTCCGCGCAGGCTCTCGGCATCCGTGCGCAGAAGCTGTGCCGCACGGGAGAGGAAGGAAAGCCCCTGTGTGCGGTTTGCGCAGTCCTTCCAAATACCGAGCAGACAGTCGGACACCGCATCGTCGCGATCGGGCGTCAGAACGTCGATCAGCTCGAGAAAGCGTTCGCCGAACTGCGGATCGGGATCGTTGTAGCATTCGTCTAAAGTATCCTCCATGCATCGGTCGCGCAGGACGCTCAGCTCGGTCTCGTCGCCGATACGTGAGGACGCGTCAATACCCAGACGGTCAAAATGGGCGCGCACGATCTCATAGAACATACTGTCAATGGTGCCGATGCGCGCATAGTCCAGACGCGAAAGCTGGGAGAGCGCACGCGCGTTATCCGGATGCTCCAGCACTGCCGCTTCCAGCGCACGGCGGATGCGATCCTTCATTTCGGCGGCGGCGGCGCGCGTAAAGGTGGCGATCATCACACGGGAAAGATCGGTGCCGTTTTCCCGAACCACGCGGTGAATGATGCGTTGGGTCAGAACCGACGTTTTTCCCGATCCTGCCGCGGCGGAAACCAAAAATGTCCGTCCCTCGGCGGAAAAGGCGTCGGTCTGTGCCGCCGTCCATCGTCTGTTCTCAGCCATTCTCATTCACCTCGGTTTCCGTTGCATTTTCGCCCCGATAGATCTTATAATTGCGGCAGACGGGACGCATATCGCAATACGTACACGCGCCCGTCGGTCCTTCGCTCGGGCGGGACGACGCGCACCCCTGCCGCATGGCATACGCCTTTTCGGACACAGCGGCATAGACCGCCTGCTCAAACTGCTCCATTCTTTCGGTGTCAAGCCCGTTCGAGCCGTTCCGCTTCATACCTGTGAAATGACTGTCGCCCGCATGGTTGGCATGCATCAGAAATGCGGGGTCGTTGAGGCTCACGCCGCTCCGTGACGGTGCACGCACAATGGCTTCGCGCCGTGCCGCCTCCCCTGCCGTCTCGGTGCTCTCCACGCGCGGCGCACCCGCATCGTAGTAGAATGCGGCGGCGGGAATAAGAGGGGCGTCGGGCGGGACGGCAAGCGCGCGGCGCGTTTCCGCCTTCATGCCATGTACCGCCGCAAACAGGTACAGGAACAATTCCGGATTCTGACCCGTCTCCGCCGCATCCGCCCGAAGGGTCTTTCCGCCTGTTTTGTAGTCTACCACCCGCACATAGGTG
>CABUHM010000135.1:0-4631 GCA_902491355.1 uncultured Eubacteriales bacterium | reverse complement strand
TCGCGGTAAATGCAGGCACGTTATCGGCGCTGTCGATCCCGCTCACATCGAGATACAGCATGTTGGCGGACGAGAACCACACCGCCGTGCCGCCCGCGCCGTTCTGCACCATGGCGGCAGACTGGAACGGACCCGCCACGGTATTTTCGCCGACCTTGCACACCGACATGGAGGTGGACGATGCCAGCGGCGTATACTGCCATCCCTCCGCGCCTGAAGCCACGATGGGGTGCGCATTGGGCATCAGCAGAGAAAGACCGCTCCCCAGCCGCTGTGTGAGGAAGGAATCGTCACACACGGGGGACAAAAAGGCGGGATAGCCCGAGATGAAATGTCCCGCATCCCCCTCCTGGATCACCGCGCCCGACGTTCCGAGCGCGCCGCACGACTGCATCAGCGAGAACAGACGGGGCGTGGAGACCGAAGCGTCGGTATACAAAACCACCCTTCCGCCGCCGTTCAGGTACGTGCGGAGCGTATCGGTCTCCGCCGCCGAGAAATCGTCCTCGGGAGCAATGATCAGAATTGCACTTGCGTCCGACGGAATGCTCTCCTTGGAAAGGTTGATATCCGCCACGGTATAGCCGCCGTATTTCAGCTCGGCGCTCACGGAATCCGTGAAGGTCGCCTCGTTGTGGTTCGCGGTACAGTACAGAACGGGAACGCGATCCGCCGTCACATACTGCACGGCGCCCGTCACAGCCGCTTCGCCGTTGAAGGTGGTATAGCTTTCGTATGAGGAGGTGGAGGCGTTCGCCACGGTCTCGGTGAGGTAGATATCGTCGTACCCCACGATCTGAAACCGACGCGCACTCTCTACGATCAGACTGTTTTTCTTGATCGTCCCCTCGGTATATTTCCGAAGAAAATCCGGACGGTACGCAGGGTCGGCATACTCCACCTCAAGCATGGGGCAGGCGGCGTCATACCGCGCCAGCAGATGGTCGAGGACACTGTCCCTGCCGTCCTGCTCGGCATACAGATACACCGTCACCTTTTCCCGTACGCCCGACAGGATGTCCCGCGTGGTGTCGCTCAATTCATAGTACCGTTCCCGCGAGGTATCGAATTCGGTCACGTTCGAGGGCAGACTGCGCACCAGCACATTGACCGCAATGAGAACCGCCGCCGTCAGAAGTGCCGCCACGGCATAGTACACGCCCATACGACTGCGCACGACTTGTTGCTTTTGCATGTTCATCCTCCTCTCTCAGTTCCATCTCCGCTTTTCCAGTACCATGACTGTCAGCAGGAGGAAAAATGCCGTGACCGAAAGGTAAGTGACGCACACCTTCAGGTCGAACAGACCGCCGTAGATCACGCCGTTGAGCAACTCAAACAGACCCAGCGCGCGAAGCAGGGAGGAAAAGCTCCCCAAAAACCAATCGGGCGCGATCAGATATGCGGCAAGCAGAACCACGCACAGCCCCAGTGCCGAAAACAGGCACAGATTCACGCTTCCGGTCACGCGGTACAAAATGAGGGCGGCGGCAAAAATGAGCAGAAGGAAGCCGCCGACCGACGCGATCCCCGTTGCGGGAAGCATGGCGGCGATCCTCGGCAGAAAGTAGATGCCGAGCAGGGTGAAAGCGCCCGTAACAGCGGCAACGATCTGACTTTCCGCAAGCGAGGAAAGGAACATGCACACAGCCCCCAGCGCCAAGCCCAGAAGATAGAAGAAGAACAGCGCCGTGTACGCGCCCGCATAGCCGAAGCTACCCGCATCCGCGTACAGCGAAAGGATGGGCGGGAACAGACACAGCACAGCCGTGGGGACGGCTGACACCGTGGCAAGTGCGAAAAATTTTCCCATCACCACGTCCGCGCCGCTCACGGGCAGGGAGTACAGAAGCTGATCGGTTTTCGCGTGCCTCTCCTCCGCAAAGCTCCGCATGGCAAGCAGGGGCATGAGCAGAACGAACACCATCGCGCCTGAATTTGCGCTCAAGGCATACTCAAACAGAGGATATCCCGCCCTCAGATTGGTCATGGTGAAAAACAGACCGACCGCCGAAAGCATCAGGGCAATGAAAAGACTGCCCACGGGATTGGCAAAATAAGAGCGAAGTTCCTTTTGATATACCGCGTTCATTTCCGATTCTCCTCCTCTCCGATGCCGCCGAACAGCGAGGTGTAGCCGCCGTCCCGATCGGATGATTTTTTACGCTCCGCCGACGCGTCCCCGTCGTCCGCCTCCTCGGTCTCCTCGACCTCGGCGACCAGCTTCTCGTTCCATTGCAGTCCGTTTTTCATGTCCGCGCTTTCCCCGTCGTCGGTCAGGCGCAAAAATACGTCCTCCAAGGTCACGGTGCGCGTTTCCAGACGGTAGACGGGCGTTCCCGCACGGCAGAAAGCTGCAAACAGTGCCGCGCGGATATCCGTGTTCCGATCACTGCGGATTACGGCGCGCAGAGTTCCCCGCTCGTCCCCGCGGGTGATTTCACAGGCGAGGATGCCGTCGATGCCGTCAAGCGCCCGCCGCACCGTTTCCTCGTCACCCTGCAATGTGACCTCGGTCACGTTGTCTCCCGTCAGATAACGGGACAGATTGGCAAGCGAATCGTTCGCCGCCACCTTGCCGTGCGACAGAATGATCACATGGTCGCACACCGCGCTGATTTCGGGCAGAATATGACTGGACAAAATGACCGTGTGCTCCTTCCCCAGCGAGCGGATCAGGCGGCGGATCTCAATGATCTGACGCGGATCCAAGCCCACCGTAGGCTCGTCCAGAATGATGATCTCGGGGTCGCCGAGCAGTGCCTGCGCAATGCCCACGCGCTGGCGGTAGCCCTTGGAAAGCGTCCCGATGAGGCGGTTCTGCACGCCTGTGATCTCGGTCTTTTCCATGGCGTCCCGTATGCCCTGCGTCAGCGCCGCGCCGCGCAGACCCTTTGCCATTCCCACGAATTTAAGATATTCACGCGGTGTCATATCCGGATACACGGGCGGTATCTCGGGCAGATAGCCGATGCACCGTTTTGCCGCCGCGGCGTCCCGCACGATGTCGTGTCCGTTGACAGTGACCGTCCCCTCGGTGGGCGCGATGCACCCCGCAATGATGTTCATCGTGGTGCTCTTCCCCGCGCCGTTCGGTCCCAAAAAGCCGTATATCCTGCCCTTCTCCACCGAAAAGGATATGTTACCAACCGCGGTGACCGCTCCGTACTGCTTTGTGAGCTTTTTGACCTGAATCAAGGCAAATCCTCCTGCTTTTCTGCATAGCATGCCGTGTCAAAACACCATCCCGTATCCGTTCCGATATTCGTTTGGGTATTTAGGATGGATTTTGCACAAATATACAGAGTTATTCTACGGCATATACATGGGAAAGTGTATCCACATCTTGCAAAAGAATTGTGAACAAACAAAGAACACACCGCTCTTTTGAAAACCGGCAAGCATTTCCGCCGCATAAACGGAAACCACTCTGCCTCTTTCCGCCTCTTTTCACCCGTTCCTCACCCATTTCCCGCTCTTCTCCGCCGTTTCTCTTTTTTCAAAAAATCCGTTGACCCCTATTGACAATCGCACGATTGTGTGATATAATCAAATCATGCAACACAGAGCAGTTGCAGAATCTATATTTTTCATCCTGTTACAATCATTTCAGAAAGAGGTTTCACAATGACAAAAAACAATTCAACAGTCCGAACCCTGATCATCGTCGGCGTTATCGCCGTCGCGGTTTTGGCGCTGGCCTTTTCCTGTATCGTGTCGGTTCCCACCGGTCACACGGGCGTGGCGGTCACCTTCGGTAAGGTGGAGGACTATGTCCTCAGCGAGGGCGTTCACTTCAAGCTCCCGTGGCAGAAGGTAGTCAACATGGACAACCGCACACAGAAGGAGTCTTTCACCTCTCAGGCGTTCTCCAGCGACATTCAGCAGGTGGAGCTGGCATGCTCGGTCAACTTCTCGGTCAATCGGGAGACGTCGCAGGATCTCTACCGCAGTGTGGGCGAATATTACTATCAGACCGTGATGCAACCCCGCGTTCTTGAGGACGTAAAGGCGGTCATCGCGCGCTATTCCGCCGACAAGCTCGTGGAAAACCGCGACAACCTGTCCACCCAGATTCAGGAGCTTCTCAAAGCCGAAATGGATACGTACGGTATCCACGTCATCTCGGTCTCGGTAGAAAATATCGACTTCAGCGACGTATTCACCAACGCCGTCGAGGCAAAGCAGGTCGCCGAGCAGGCAAAGCTCCAGGCACAGATTGAACAACAGCAGAAAACAATGGAGCAGGAAGCCGCGGCTGACCGTCAGAAGATCGCCGCCGAGGCTGATGCCACCGTGGCTCGCATTCAGGCAGAGGCTGACCGCGACGTTCTGCAAATTCAGGCTGACGCCGCCGAGTATGCGGGCAAGAAAGATGCCGCCGTGAACGAGGCGCTCTCTTCCTCCCTCACCGATCTTCTCATTCGCTACTACAACATCAAGCAATGGGACGGAAAGCTCCCCTCCTACATCGGCAACGGCACGACCTACCCCATCCTTCAGGGTCTCACCGACAGCTCCGCCTCCTAACCGGAGCGCGGGGACACGCGAGGCGCGAGAGGACGCGCGGGGCGCTGCCCCGAACCCCGCCAAAGACCCTTTTGGGAAAGGGTCTTTGGAATCCCCAAAAC
>CABUHM010000134.1:0-4666 GCA_902491355.1 uncultured Eubacteriales bacterium | reverse complement strand
ACGGGCTATTCGCGGATTCTGTTGTAGGGGCGACCAGTGGTCGCCCGCCGAAAGACGAACGCATTTTGCCGTATGATCGACCTATTTGCATACGTCAGCCATGAAAGCCTCACTTGACATCGGCACTCTCATTTTCGTGCCTTTCCGTATCGGTTCGGTAATACAATATTTTTCTGCCGTCCTTTTCTCCCCGAATTGTGCCGACGGTACGCAGGACGTACAATCCGGCAGAGGCACGGCGTGGACGGACGCGGGTGGCGCGGGCAAAATCCGCACAGGTAAACGGCTCGGGCAGGGCGGCGGGAAGCATGACCGAAAAGTCCGACGTGCAATTCAGCGGAAATTCCCGTCCGTATGCCGTGAGGATGCGATCTGTGCGTTTACCGCGCGGCGTACCGTCATTGATGCGGTATTCGTCCACATCTACTTCGACCAATGTGAGGCACAGACACGGGTCGCAAAGCTCGTTTGTGATGTGGGACAGCTCATACAGTACATCCCACGGTTGTCCGTGTCGGGGCGAAATTCTCTGCGTACATTCGCCGCTTTCTGGATCGGTGCGGATGATCCGTTTTTTTCGTATCAGGGGAACAATCACACGGACAGGCGATACGTCGGCACGGCGATAGCGCGCGAGCTTCTTTTTCAGAGCGTTCAGATTTCCGGTTTGAATTTCGATGGGAACGCCGTCCACACAGATATCGGCAAGTCCGCCTGCTACCGGCACTTCGTGATATGCCGCGTCAGAGCAGTAGTGCAGTTTCAGCGCCGCGTGCAGGCTTTTTTCCGTCAGCGTTCCGATTTCCATGTGCCACCTCTCCCATCTTTTTTGCTATTTTAGCACAATTCCCGCCGTTTGTAAATGCGGTCTTGCTTTTTTGCCGATTTTGTGCTAAAATACATCCGTATTCCAATGAAAAGGAAATGGTGACAGTATGGATAATGTAAAGCCCATTGCCAGTTTTTGTGTGGATCATCGCAAAATTAAGCCCGGCATGTATCTCTCCCGCGTGGATGGAGACATTGTAACCTTTGATCTCCGCACCCGCACGCCGAATTCCGGCGACTATATGGACAACACCACCATGCATTCGATGGAGCATTTGTTTGCTACCTATGTGCGCAACAGCTCCATCGGTGATCAGGTGATCTACTTCGGTCCGATGGGATGTCAAACCGGATTCTATCTTGTCCTGCGCGACCCCGATTTCGCTACGGTTTTGGAGATCGTCCGTTCGGTTCTGCGGCAGATCATCGCGCACGACGGACCTATGTTCGGCGCCTCCGCCGTCGAATGCGGCAATTACCGCTCCCTGAATACCGAAGCCGCGCAGTTGGAGTGCGAGCGGTATCTCGCGGTGTTATCTTCTCAGAAGGACGGTGAATTTTCCTATGAAGGTTGAAATCGGTATCATCGGCGCGATGCAGATCGAGGTGGAAGCCCTCCATGCCGCAATGGAGCAGACCGAGACGGAAATTGTCAGCGGCGTGGAGTTTGTTTCCGGCATTCTGTACGGTCACACCTGCGTTGTGGCTTGTTGCGGCGTGGGCAAGGTATTTGCCGCCCTTTGTGCCGAGGCGATGATCCTGCGCTATCAGCCCGATTACATTTTGAACACGGGTGTGGGCGGCACGCTGACAGAGTGTCTGTCTATCGGCGATATTGCCGTATCGCGCGATGTGGTGCAATATGATATGGACACCTCGGCGATTGGCGATCCCGTGGGACTGATCTCAGGCATCGATCTGGTGCACATTCCCGCAAACCCCGATCTGTGCGACCGTCTGATCCGTGCATCCGTTGCCTGCGGCGTCAATACGCTGTGCGGCACGGTTTGCTCGGCTGACCGTTTCCTCAGCGATTCCGAGATCAAGCATCGGATCGTGAACCAATTCGGCGGTGTAGTCTGCGAAATGGAGGGCGGCGCCATCGGCCACGTATGTTACGTCAACCGTGTGCCGTTCTGCGTTCTCCGTTCTATTTCCGACTGTGCAAACGGCGATTCTCCCGAGGATTTTCCCGCGTTTACCCGCCGCGCCACCGAGACTTCTATGCGCGTCCTCAAGCAGTTCTTAACGGACGCCCGCACCTGACCCCGCATCCGAATACCGATATGCAACCGTTGCCGAGGTGTCTTCCTCTGCAACGGTTTTGTGTTTTCGCCGCAGTTTATTTTGCAACCACCGAATATCACGTTGCCGCACCGTGCCGAACAGACGGAGCAGGGAAGCGTACAAAAGGCAATATGCCGCGATGCCGCAGATCAGGTTGGGATACCCGTCCTGCGGCAACCAAACTGTGATACCGTGCAGGAGTGCTGACACGGTCGCCGAGAGAAAGGCGGGTACTGCGATCCACTGCACGATCCGCACGCGCACCCGCGTGAGATACAATAGACGCGCCACGCTGAGGCTTGCGTTCAGGATTTCGCAGAAGAAGAGGACCCAGAGGTATCCCACAATGCCGTACTTGGGGAGAAGCACCCATACGCCGATTACGGAACAGGCGCTGTCCGCAATGTTCACGCACATGGAATAGAATTGCTCTCCCAAGCCTTTCAACACGTGGTCCACGGCGCTGTCAAGGTACATGACGGGTATGAGCACGGAAAGAATCCGGATATAATTTCCGGCGCGTTCGCTTTGGAACAGCAGACGTCCGATGCTGTCCGAGAAGCAGATGAGCAGTCCTGCGCACAGAAAGGCAAACAGGAGCGTAAACCGCAGTACCCGTGCGCAGTTCCGACGGATAAACCCTGTGTCCCCGCGCGCCTGTGCCTCCGCCATTTCGGGAACGAGCAGGGAAGTGAATGCCGCCGTGAATGCCTGCGGGAAGAGCACCGCCGAAAACGCCATGCCGTGGATGATGCCGTACATGGCGAGCGCATTTTCGGCATCCGCACCGCTTCGCCGAAGTCCGACGGGAATGAGCAGATGCTCCACCGTGAGCAGTCCCGAGCGCAGATATGCGCTGACCGCGATGGGCAGTGCGGTTTTCAGCACCGACCCGAGGATCCCGCCGTTCCTCCTCCGATCCGATGCGGACGGAAGCCGATCGGTATCCCGTTTCCACACCCACAATTCACCGCACAGCGCAAACAGCGAGCCTGTCACCGACCCGAGGCACAGTGCAAGGCAGGACAATTCCAGATTGCCCTGCGGGATCCGTATGACCGCGATCGCCGTCACCGTGATCCCCACAAGCTGTTCCGCGACCGAGACTACGGTGCTTCTTCCCAGCCGCCGCACCCCCGTGAAATAGCCTGACAGGGCAGATGACACCGAGACGGCGGGCAGGCTGAACGAGAGCATTCTCAGGGACGAGACGGTGCGTGCGTCGTTGAGCCATGACATGCCGATGGGCACGGCGGTCAGATACAGGACGGCGCCAGACGCGATGCCGAAAAGCAGTCCGTAGCACATACAGCACAGGGATATGCCGCGAAGCCGCTCCTGCCGTCCCGCGCCGATCGCACTTGCCGTCAGCCGCGAACAGGCGAATGCGGAGCCGGACACCGCAAAGGTCACGGCAAGGCCATACACCGATGTGATCAGGGAAAACAGACCGATCCCGCTTTCACCCAATTTCCCCGCGATCCATGCGTTCCACAGAACGCCGACGAAACGGAGCAGAAGCCCGACTCCGGTCAGCATCAGTCCGTTTGCCACATATTGCTCAATTCGTTTCAAGCCCTCACCCCTGCGTCGGTACATTGTTTTATGATTATACTATGTATATGTGCGCGTTTCACGCAGTAGCACAGGAGCGGGACGAGGCGATTCGGGCGGCGCTTTTGCGCGGATATCGCCGATATGTTGGGAAAAAGTGTCTTTTTTTCAAAAAAACGTCCGTATCTGTTGACAAGGAAGTCCATAATAGGCTATAATAGTTCGGAAAGCGTCGGCGAAGTCCGTGTGCTTCGCGCTTTCACAAACTTTCGCATTCTTCGGAGGTTATTCTTATGTTATCAGCAATTGTAGGTATCAACTGGGGTGACGAAGGCAAGGGACGTATGGTCGACCTTCTCTCCCGCGATCAGGATATTGTGGTTCGGTATCAGGGCGGCAACAACGCCGGTCATACCGTCATCAACGAAAGAGGTAAGTTCATTCTGAATCTGCTTCCCTCCGGCATTCTCCGTCCCGAGGTCGTTTGCGTGATGGGAGCCGGTATGGTGGTGGATCTTCAGCATCTGTGCGGTGAGATCCAGCGTCTGCGCGAAAAGGGCATCGTCATTACGCCCGATAACCTGAAAATCAGCAACCGCGCCGTGATCTGTCTGCCTTATCACGTTCAGCAGGACTGTCTGGAGGAGGATCGCCTCGGCGACGCCAAGTTCGGCTCTACCCGCCGAGGCATCGCTCCCGTTTACGGCGATAAGTATTTGAAGAAGGCGTTGAAGATCGGCGATCTTCTCCAGCCCGAATACTGCAAGAAGCGTCTCGAGGGCATCGTGGATTGGAAGAACCTGACCATTCACAATGCATACGGCGCCCCCGCTGTGACCGTGGATGAGATCGTTTCCTGGCTTGAGACCTACGGTAAGCCTCTGATTCCTTATATCTGTGACACCGGTGCATATCTCGACGCCGCCAACCGTGCGGGCAAGAAGATCATGTTCGAGGCCCAGCTGGGCGCACTGCGCGACATTGATTTCGGCATTTA
>CABUHM010000133.1:0-4684 GCA_902491355.1 uncultured Eubacteriales bacterium | reverse complement strand
ACCGAAACGCGCCGATAACCGACGCATTCCGGTGGTTTTTCGTGCTTTATCGAATCGCGGAAAGCACTGAGCCGATGTCCGCATCAACGCAGACGGACTGTTGCTCAATCTCCTGCGGGCAATATGCCTGTCTCCGATTGACACAGACATAGACGGCGCGCGGATTTCCCGCCGTCATCCGCCAGAACGGGTATTTGATGATGACGGGAGTATTGAAGCCCACGCCAAGCTCCAAAAACAGGAGCTTTTGCCCCGCGCGGGTGCGGAGGAAGTTTTCGTATCGTTCCGCCGCCCGTTGCCAGCCCTCGTCCTCGACGAACAGATCGTCCGCGCGGAGATTAACGGTCAGCGGTCTGCCACAATGCGGACAGACGGGGAGCAGTTCTGTCGGCACCCGCATGTCCTTTTGACGCGCGACCATTTCACGAATGACCGTCTCATTGTCAAAGGTTTCCTGACAGCAGGGCGCGCTGCATTGGAACAGACCGTAATCGCCCTGCGTGTAAAACAGACGCTTTTTATCAAAGCACGCCCGCTGAAAGCAGTGATCCACGTTGGTCGTGATGACGAAATAATCCTTGCCCGACACCGATTTCAGCAGATCGTCATACACGGGCTTCGGTGCGTCCGTATAGCGGTTGATGAAGATGTATCGGCTCCAGTATGCCCAATATTCCTCGGGCGTCGCAAAGGGGTAAAAGCCGCCCGAATACATATCGGAGAAGCCGTATTTTGCCGAAAAATCGGAAAAGAATTGTTGAAACCGCGCGCCGTCGTAGGTGAAGCCTGCGGAGGTCGAAAGTCCCGCGCCCGCGCCGATAACAACGGCGTCGGCATCATCAAGCACGGCTTTCAGCTTTTCTGTCTGTTCCGAGCAATCGGCTGTAGATTTCGTAATCTTCATTCTTCCAAACATCAAATATCACCTTGATTTCGCTTTGTGTTTCCGCTTTATATGCGGTAACTGTCTGAATTGCGATTTCCGCCGCCCGCTCGTTCGGGAAATGAAATTCGCCGGTGGAGATACAGCAAAAGGCAACGCTGTCCAAGCGGTTTTCGTCGGCTGAAGACATGCAGGAGCGGTAGCAGGAGCGAAGAAGTTTGCAGTCCTTTTCTGTCGGTTTTCCGTGTATGATCGGTCCTACGGTGTGGATCACACAGCGGCACGGCAGATTGAACGCCGACGTGATCTTTGCCTGTCCTGTCGGCTCATCGTGCCCTTGCTTTTTCATCAGCGCCGCGCAGGCAAGACGAAGCTGTACGCCCGCAAAAGTGTGAATGGCATTGTCGATGCACCCGTGATTGGGGCAGAAGCACCCGAGCAGACCGCTGTTTGCGGCGTTGACCACCGCATCGCAGCGGAGCGTGGTGATGTCCCCCTGCCACAGGTAGATGTCGTGCCGGATCGGTGTGAGGTCGGCAAGCTCGGTCACACCCTTTTGCCGCGTTTCATCCTGTAAATATGCGTCCTGCACCCGCAGGAATTCTTTCCCGATCGGCTTGGGCATCCGCACATTGAAAAGCGCACGGAGCAGAGCCTTCTGCTCGGCGGCGGAACGGGAAACAGGCAGATCCGCATACTGCGGCATTTCCTTTTTCAGCTCCGTTATCAAATATGCTCTTCTTTCGCTTTGTGTCATGTTTTCCTCTTTTTCGGCTGAAACGCATGCTCGGTGCAAGCCTCACAGACCCGAATGCTCCGCGCGGCTTGCACCTTGTATGAATTTGTGTGAATTACTTGCTCACCACGCTGATGCGCGCTTGGATGTGATTGCCTTTTTCGATCTCGTCCACTGCGGTCACGTCAAGACCTCTGTTCACTGCCTCCTCGGTAATGAGACTGCCTGCTTTTCTGTTTGCACAAATCACTGCGATTTTCATGTTATTTTCCTCCGATTATAGGTTTGATTTCAGTATCACAGCGGCCGTTCTGTTTCACTTTCTGACCCTATTATAAAAAGACTTTCGGCGTTTGTAAAGTACGCACTTTATTGTGGCGTAGTTACCCAAAGGATACTATCGGGCAGTTACCTAAAAGGTACTATTGCGCAGGATCGGGGCTTTTTCGTACCGTTCGGGGGTGAAAAAATTTTTTGATTATTTTTTCTCTGCGGCGCTTGACGGATGACAGAGGCGTATGGTACAATAAGGATGTTAGGATCCGAAAGATACGATTGTGAAGGAGCACCCTATGAACGCGAAAACGAAAGAGCTTCCGGCTTGTCCCGTGGAAACCACCCTGACCCTCATCGGCGATAAATGGAAGGTGCTGATCCTGCGCGACCTGATGCCGGGCAAAAAGCGGTTCGGAGAGCTGAAAAAATCCATCGGCACCGTGTCGCAGAAGGTGCTGACGGCGCAACTGCGCGACATGGAGGAAAACGGACTGGTTCACCGCGAGGTCTATGCCGAGGTGCCGCCGCGTGTGGAATATTCCCTGACCGAGCTGGGAAAGAGCCTGCAACCCATTCTGGACTCCGTGGCGATCTGGGGCGAGCGGTATCAAAAGCAGTACGGAGCATTTGAAAAATGATGTCTGCGTCCGATTTTCCCACGGTGCGGAGGTGATATCCCGTGAATGACATATGGAACCCGTGGCACGGCTGTCGCAAATACAGCGAGGGCTGTGAGAACTGCTACATGTACTATCTTGACGCCCAACGGGACAGGGACGGCGGTGACATATACAGGGTGAAAACCAACTTCAATTTGCCGTTGAAGAAGAATCGGAACGGGGAATACAAGATTCCCGACGGCGCCACGGTACGCGTCTGTATGACCAGCGACTTTTTTCTGGAGGAAGCCGATGCGTGGCGGGACGAGGTATGGGATATGATACGCTTCCGCCGCAACGTGACCTTCTGGTTGCAGACCAAGCGGGCGGAGCGGGTCGCCGCACATCTTCCGCACGACTGGAACGACGGCTGGGACAACGTCATTATGGTTTTCACGGCGGAGAATCAGAAAAGAGCCGACGAGCGTCTGCCCATTCTCTCCGCACTGCCGTTTCGCCGCAGGGGCATTATGTGTGCGCCGATGCTGGAGGAGATCACACTGGCGCGGTATCTGGAAACCGGAAAATTCGAGATCGTGTTGGTTGACGGCGAAAACTACGAAGGGAACAGACCGCTGTATTGCGATTGGGTGAAAAAGCTATACGACGAGTGCGTGCGCTGTCACGTTCGATTCGATTTTGTGGGCACGGGGAATGTCTTTATAAAGGACGGGAAAACCTATCATATCCCAAAAGCCTATCAGCACGTTATGGCGCTGAGATCCGGCTTGCAGTATCCGGCGGAGGACACGGATATCGGGGTTCAGCCGCGGTGCAGAACCTGTAACAGAAGGAATAGCTGTAACGGCTGTCATTGGTGCGGAAAGTGCCGTGCCGGCAAACGGTAATATAAAAAACGCCTTGATCTTACGATCTCGGCGTTTTTTTGATGGGGTAAACTGCTCCGACACGGGGGGTGCGATCACATCCCCCGTGCGCAGTATGATATTGCAATTACTTGGACAGCCTTGCTTCCAGTGCGGCAAGCTCTTCCTTCAGCTCGGCGGGAACACGGTCACCGACCAGCTTGTAGAATTCCTTGATGTTGGCGATATCCTCGACCCAAGCATCGTGATCCACGGTGAGCAGTTCACGCATGGTGTCAGCGTCGATGTCCAGACCGGTGGTATCGATATCCTGCGGATAAGGAACGTAGCCGATGGCGGTCTCCTGTGCGTCGACCTTGCCCTCGCAACGCTTCAGGATCCACATCAGGACACGCATGTTGTCGCCGAAGCCCGGCCAAATGAAGTGACCCTCGTCGTCGGTACGGAACCAGTTGACATGGAAGATCTTGGGAGGATTGGGGATCATCTTGCCCATTTCGAGCCAGTGACCGAAGTAGTCGCCCATGTCGTAGCCCACGAACGGACGCATAGCCATCGGATCGCGGCGAACCACGCCGACTGCACCTGCGGCGGCGGCAGTGGTCTCGGATGCCATGATGGAGCCGACGAAGGTACCGTGTTGCCAAGAGGTGGATTGGTACACCAGCGGAGCGGTCTTTGCACGGCGGCCGCCGAAGATGATCGCAGTGATCGGCACACCGGTCACGGAATCGAATTCGGAGGAAATGCACGGGCAGTTCTTCGCCATAGCGGTGAAGCGGGAGTTCGGATGCGCACCGGCGGTGCGGACCTTATCGTTCTTGTCGTACTTGGTGTAATCCCACTTCTCGCCTCTCCAGTTGAGCGCGTTCTTGGGAGGATTGTCGTTGAGGCCTTCCCACCAAACCGTGTTGTTGTCCAGATCGTGGCACACGTTGGTGAAGATGCAGTCGCGCTTGGTGGTAGCAAGTGCGTTGGGGTTGGAGTGCTCGTTGGTGCCGGGAGCCACGCCGAAGAAGCCGTTCTCGGGGTTGACTGCCCACAGTCTGCCGTCGGAGCCGACGCGCAACCATGCGATATCGTCGCCGACGCACCATACCTTATAGCCTTGCTTGCGGTAGATCTCCGGCGGAATGAGCATTGCGAGGTTGGTCTTGCCGCATGCGGACGGGAAAGCGGCGGTGATATACTTGATCTCGCCCTGAGGATTCTCGATGCCCAGGATGAGCATGTGCTCTGCCATCCAGCCCTCTTTTCTGCCGAGGTAGGATGCGATACGCAGAGCGAAGCACTTCTTGCCCAA
>CABUHM010000132.1:0-4696 GCA_902491355.1 uncultured Eubacteriales bacterium | reverse complement strand
CGGCATAAAGTGCGGAAAGCGCTTTCCCGTTTTCGTCATATTCCTGACGCTTTTGACGGACGTTATCGGTCAGCGTCGGGAAGCGCGCCGCCTTTTTCGCCAGCTCCGCATGCTCCCCGCGCAGTTTTCGGAGCGCCGCATCGACCTCGGTCAGTCCCGAAGCCAAAGCCGCTTCGCCCTCTTCGGTCGTCCGAATCTCCCAAAACAGGCAGACCTGACGCAGAAACGCCTACTCCTTTTCGCTCAAAACGCCGCGCTGTGCCGCCAGCTTTTCGCTCTCGGCGGCAAGCTGATCCGTCAGGCGGTCGCGCTCGCCCCGCGCCTGATCGAGTTCGGCACGGTCAGGTGCGCCGTCACGGAGAGAGGCGGGAGCGGGATGGGACAGCGAACCGCAGACGGGACACGGCGCACCCTCGTGCAGTTCCCGTGCCAGCAAGCCCGCCTGCCCGTCAAAATAAGCCGTTTGCAGGGTGTGAAAGACGTGCTCCGCCTCGTTGTACTGTTTCCGGATTTCGGCATAGGACGCGGCAAGCCCCTCCGTTTCGACGCGAAGCGCTTCCACCCCGCGCACGGACTTCTGCAGGGTGAGCAAAGTACTGCGGCGCTGATCGGCGGCGCTGATGTCCGCGCGGATCGCCTCGGCAGACGCCTCTGCCGTGCGGCATCCCTCGGCTTCCTCTTCGGCTGCGCGGATCTCCCCCTCCAGTACGCTCTGACGCGCGGTCAGTGCGGAGACCTGTTTTTCATTCGCGGTCAACGCCCCGCGGAGCTGTGCGATCTGCCCGCGTATCGCCTCCCGTTCCTCATATTCGGGCACACTGCGCTCCATATCCTCAATTTCATGACGCAGAGCGTCTCTTTGTGCCTGTCTCCCCTCCAGGGCGGCGTATTGCTCGATGATCGTTCGGAGCAAGAGGGTGGCATCGGCAATTTTTTGCAGAAGCTCCTCCCGTTCCCGCCTGCGCTTTTCCGCAATGCGGGCGCGCTCCGCCTCGGCTTTCGCCCTGCCCCAACGCGCCTCGACTGCGGCGATGGCGGCATCCAGACGCACCGACTGTTCCCTGTCAGCCCCGATCCAAGCGGAAATCCGTTCCGATATCTCGGTCGGGACGGCATCGCCCTCGGAGGTCTCCTCCCCCGCGACGGGTGCGGCAACGGCTTGCGACGCCAGACGGGACAGCTCGGCGCGGCAGATCCTGCACGCATTTTCCCGCTCTGCGCACAGCTTTTTCAGCTCGTCCTGCAGGCTGCGGTAGCGCTCGGTGTGAAAGATCTGACGGAATATCTCACTGCGTTCCTCGGTCTTTGCAAGCAGTAATTTCAGAAAATCCCCCTGCGCGATCATGGCAATGCGGGAAAACTGCAAGCGGTTCAGCCCGATGATCTCCGCCACGGCGGCATCCGCGTCCGCACTGCGGTCGATCATGCTACCGTCCGGCATGGTCAGAGCCACGGACGCCCTCTCCTGCGTCATCCCCTCTCCGCGCTTTGCGGGACGCAGATATTCGGGATTGCGGCGCACCTTGTATTCCCTGCCGGCATAGGAAAAGATCAGCTCGGCATAGGTCGGCGTGTCAGGGGACGCGTATTTACAGCGAAGGTCGGCGTTTTCGCGGAATTCCCCGCTTGCATGACCGTACAGTGCGAACATGATGCCGTCAAACAGGGAGGTCTTTCCCGCACCCGTTTCCCCGCAGATCAAATACACGCCCCGGTCGCCGAGACGGGAAAAATCGACCACCGTCTCCCCTGCATACGGACCGAAGGCACTCAGTGTCAGACGAATCGGACGCATTGCTTCACTCCTCCCCCCAGATGCGGCGAACCAGCGCGTCCACCGCCGCGCTCTGCTCCGGACGCATCGGCGCATTATTCTGTAACTCAAATAATGCGGAAAAGAAATCGTTCGGCGACATCTCCCTCTCCTCTGTCGGGAGGACAATGTCCTCGGACGTGCGGGTGCGGCGGTTATCGTAGTCCAGCCGCATGAGATACGGATAAAACAGCCTCAGCTTTGCCACGGCATCGGGGACGTCGTCCTCGTCGGTCAGAGTGATGTGCACGTAGCATTCGTTCCGATGCTCCGTACGGACAAAGGAAGGCTCTGTCACCTCAAGATAGCTTCCGCGCACCTCACACAGATCGCGCGGCGGGATCAGCGGAACGGTTGTCAGCGTGACGCGGTTCTCGCCGTCCAGCTCTCCCACGGTGACGCTCTTTTCATGTCTGCACTCCGAAAAGGAGTATTTCAGCGGCGAACCGCAGTAACGCAGTCTGCCGCCCTCCATGGTCTGCGGTCCGTGCAGATGACCGAGGGCGACATGGAAAAAGGGTGCGAACACGGCGGCATCCACCGCGTCCGTGCCACCCACCGAAAGCTCCTCGGATTCGCACCGACCGCCGCCCGCGACAAGCTGATGGGCAACGAGCACCGAGCGTCCGTCCGTCGGGAGCGCGACCGTCGAAAGCGCCGCACGAACCGCATCGGTATAGGACTCGATGGGCGTATCGGGAAAGAACGGACGCACGTGAGACGGCTTCAAAAAGGGCAGAAGGAACACCCGCACCGCACCGTAGGCATCGGGCACGTCGCAGAACTCCAACTCGCCGCCGTAAGCGCGCGCAATAACGATGCCGCTGTTTTTCAGAATCGCACTGCCGAACGACAGCCGTTCGGCGGAGTCGTGGTTGCCGCTGATCAGGAAAATGCGGGGACAGCGCGCGGAAAGTGCCGCCAGAAAGCCGTCAAACAGGGTCACCGCCTCCACCGTGGGAACCGATTTATCGTAGACATCGCCCGCGATCATCACGCAGTCCGGTGCCGCAGTCTCGGTCACCGACAGGATCTGATCCAGCACCGCACGCTGGTTTTCGATCATGGAAAATCCGTTGACCGTCTTTCCCAAATGCAGGTCGGAAAGATGAATCCATTTCAAAGTCCCGCACCTCCTCGTCGCTTGTTTTGCATACAGGTTAAGTATAACAAAAAACGCGAAAAATTGCAAGCACCCTTTTTTCCGTTTTTCGTCCAAGGTGTAAAAAGCCGACACAAAAAGCAAATATCTCTTGACATTTCGGCGCAAACATATTATTATATGGTGGCTCGGCTGTTGCCCCGGACAACGGGACGATTGACCGAGGGCAGATTCAGACACATCGGGAAAGGAGAATACCTCAATGAAAATCATTACCGTGAGCCGCGAATTCGGAAGCGGCGGACGGAAAACGCCTTGCCGATCACCTCGGCTTTGACTACTACGACAGCGAAATCATCACCGCAGTGGCGCAGAAATGCGGTCAGGACCCGCGCTATATCGAAGAGGCATTCAGCGACCACGGTTGGCAGGACTATCCCATCACCTTCCACCGCACCATCGGCTCGGTCGGCTATGCGCAGACGGACAAGGTCGCCTTCCTGCTCAGTCAGAAGAGCGTGCTCGAGGAAATTGCCGCGCTCGGAAAGGACTGCATCATCGTGGGGCGCAACGCCGACATGATTCTGCGCCGCTGTGAGCCGTTCAATGTTTTTGTGTGCGCCGATACCCAAGCCAAGGTTCGTCGGTGCATGGAACGTGCGCCCGAGGGCGAGCATTTGACCGAAAAGGGACTGATCCGCAAAATGAAGCAGATCGACCGTGCGCGCGCACAGACGCGCGACGTTCTTTCCGGCTCCCCTTGGGGCAGATGCGCGTCCTATCACCTGACCGTCAACACCGCCGACTGGAGCATAAAGGAACTAACACCCGCCGTTGCCGACTACGCAATGCGCTGGTTCGACAGAACAAAATGAAAATTCAGCTTTCCGACCACTTTAATTACGGACGATTGATCCGTTTTACCATGCCGTCCATCGTCATGATGATCTTCGCTTCCGTTTACGGTGTGGTAGACGGCTTCTTCGTCTCCAACTTTGCGGGAAAGACCCCTTTTGCCGCAATCAACCTCATCATACCCTTCCTCATGATCCTCTCCACCGTGGGCTTCATGTTCGGCACGGGCGGCTCCGCCATCGTCGCCAAGACCATGGGCGAGGGCGACCGTGAGAAGGCAAACCGCTTCTTCTCCCTGTTCGTATACGTTGCCTTCGCGCTCGGCGTTGTGTTTGCCGTGCTCGGCTTCGTGTTCATCCGCCCCATTGCCGCCCTGCTGGGTGCCGAAGGCGCCATGCTGGGACACGCGACGGTTTACGCCCGCATCATCCTTTGCGCCCTGCCCTTCAACGTGTTGCAGTATCTGTTCCAGAGCTTCTTTGTCACGGCGGAAAAGCCCAAGCTCGGACTGGTCGTCACCGCGTCCTCGGGTGTTACAAACATGGTGCTTGATGCCGTCCTTGTCATCCTTCTGCCGCAGGAGCATAAGCTGGCGGGCGCGGCGGTCGCAACCGCAATGAGCCAAGTAGTGGGCGGCATCATCCCCCTGTTCTACTTTTTCGGCAAAAACAGCAGTATCCTGTGTCTGGGCAAGACACGCTTCGACGGACGCGCCGTTCTCAAGGCATGCACCAACGGTTCCTCGGAATTCATGAGCAACATTTCCATGAACATTGTGGGCATGCTCTATAACAAGCAGCTACTGGACTACGCGGGCGAAAACGGGATCGCCGCTTACGGCGTCATGATGTATGTCAGCATGATCTTTGCCGCGGCGTTCATCGGATACACCATCGGAACAGCGCCCGTGATCGGCTATCACGACG
>CABUHM010000131.1:0-4700 GCA_902491355.1 uncultured Eubacteriales bacterium | reverse complement strand
AGCGCCACGATGATGCCGCTCATCATGATGGTGGAAATTTGATTGAACACCGACAGTCCGCCGCGCTGAATGGTGTTGCGCGTCGAAAGCGGGCACATCAGGTTATGCGACATATTGTAGATGGTATATGCAAAAGAATAGAACAGATTATAGGATAGCATGACCCAGATGACCTGTACCGTCTCGCCCGCGTTCGGAACTGTGAAAAGCAGAATCCCCGTCAGTGCAACGAGCGGCGCAGACAGAAGCAGCCAAGGGCGCGCCTTGCCCTGTTTGGTCTTGGTGCGGTCGATGATATAACCCATAATGACATTTGTGATTGCATCTATAATCTTGGAGACAAGCGGGAACACAACGAGAAACGCGCCGCCCCAGACGGTGGTCAGCTTCAGAACATCGGTGTAATATACGTTGAGATAGGTTGCAAGCACGGCGTTGAGCAGAAGCGCGCCGCAGGGCCCGAGCAGATACCCGAGCCATTTTTCTTTGCCTGTGACGTTCTGCGAGTGTACGCGGCTGTCAAACAGCTTTGCAGATAGCATTACGTTTTTCATTTTTTGTCCGCTCCTTTGATTTTATATGATTTGCA
Organism: uncultured Eubacteriales bacterium; assembly: GCA_902491355.1. GTDB lineage: Bacteria > Bacillota > Clostridia > Oscillospirales > CAG-272 > UMGS2055. The sequence continues at coordinate 4,111 of CABUHM010000131.1, read as the reverse complement.
CATCGCGGCAATTCCGCGGAAAAAGTGACCGTTTCCGAGCTGTACAAAGCCTTCCGCGATATTCCACGGCATAGATTTTCCCGCTGAAAGGGAAAGCGTGCGCACACAGTTGGTATCAAAAATCCGTTGCAGGAAGATAGCGCCCTTGATCCGGTTGTCCCGTTCCGGTCCGGCGGGCAGTTTTTTTTCTTTTTTCAATTGCTTATTTGCGACCCCGCAAACGGCATTGTAGAGAATCCTGCCCATAAAGGTCTTTTGGAAATCGCAGAAGCGGCTTACCATGGTCAGGGGAAGCACGGGCGGCTCTTCGGGGAGCGGTGTGCCGAGCAAATCGGCAAACGCCGCATTGCCGACAGGCTTTGCACCGCTCATTTTTTCGTTTATTCCGGCATCATACGGCGATTCCGGCGTTTCTCCCTCCGTCACCGTCAGCGGCGCGGTCATACGGATATCCTCGCTTGATGCGCCGACTTCTACGGTGTATTCTCCGTTTTCAAACGTCCAAGCGTTCTTTCCGACATTCCAAAAAGAAAGTTCCGACAAAGCAAACGAGAGGCTGACGGCTTTTTCTTCTCCCGCTTTCAGATATACCTTTGCAAAGGCGCGAAGTTCGCTTTCCGGCTTGAAAACAGCAGAATTTTCATTGCTTTTCACATAAAGCTGGACAACCTCCGCACCGTCACGGCTGCCTGTGTTGCGAACGGTCAGAGTCGCTGTGACGACGCTGTTTTCCTTTGTGACGGCAAGATTTTTGTATTCAAAATCCGTATAGGAAAGTCCGAAGCCGAACGGGAATGCAGGCTTGACCTTTGCCGTTTTCGCATAGCGGCAGCCGACGAAAATGCTCTCCTTGTAAAACTCGTTTACCTGTTTGCTGTATTCATCGCCGTAAGGAACATCGGCATAGCTTTTGTACCAGGTCTCCGCCAGCTTGCCCGACGGGTTGACTTCGCCGAAAAGCAGTCTCGCTCCGGCTTCGCCGCCGCATTGCCCCGGCAGATAAAGGTTCAGAATGGCGTTGACGCCGTCCGCAAACGGAAGCTCCACAGGCGATCCGCCCGAGAGCACGATAACAATCTTTTTGCCCGTTTTTATCAAAGCATTGACCAGTTCAGACTGGTCGCTCGGAAGGCGCATATGCGCTCTGTCGCCGCCCTCGCTCTCGGCAAGATCGGTAAGTCCGATGTACAAAAGAACCGTTTCGTATTTCTCCGCAAGCGCAATCGCTTCCGCAATCGGCTTTCCTTCCGCAGGATCGACCCCCGCGCTGTAACCGCGCGCATATTCGTATTTTATTCCGCGTGTGTCAAAGGCATCCTTGTGTGTAACAACCTTTGTAGGCGAGATCATCGAGCTGCCGGAACCCTGATAGCGCATTTTTTCAAACAGTTCACCGATAACGCAAACCGGCTTTGTTCTGTCAAGCGGAAGCGTACCGTCGTTCTTCATCAGCACCGCACTGTCCGTCGCAACTTCAGCGGCAAGCTCCGAGTGACGGTCGCGGTCAAACGATCCCGTTTTTGACACGGACGCGAACTTTTCCGTTGTGGAAAGGATGCGGGAAATACAGGCATTAGCTTCGTCCTCGGAAAGACTGCCGTCCGAAAGCGCATCATGAACTTTTTTAAGGCTGACCGCCGTATCGCCCGGCATTTCGAGGTCCTCTCCGGCACAAATTCCGGCAATGCGGTCGTGCGTGCCGCCCCAGTCGCTCATCACAATGCCGGCAAAGCCCCATTCCGAGCGGAGAACATCGGTAAGAAGCCACTTGTTTTCGGAGGCAAATGTGCCGTTTATGCGGTTGTAGGATGACATTACCGCTCCGGGCTTGCCTTCCTTTACGGTCGTTTCAAACGGTTTCAGATAAATCTCCCGTATTGCTCTTTCGTCTGCAACGGAGTTACCGACAAAACGGAAGTTTTCCTGATTGTTGAGCGCAAAGTGCTTGACGCAGGCACTCACGCCCATGGACTGCACCCCGCGCACGAATGCCGCACCGAACTTTCCCGCGAGAAGAGGATCTTCGCTGTAATATTCAAAATTTCTGCCGCAAAGCGGGTTGCGCTTGATGTTGACGCCGGGGCCGAGAAGCATATGCACCCCGTAATACCGGCATTCCTCCCCGATTGCCCGTCCGATTTTCTCTGCATTTTCGGGATTCCATGAGGATGCCACGCACGCCGCCGTCGGGAATGCGGTTGCAGGTTCGCTTTTGGAAACTCCGTTGTCCCCGCCGCCGATCTGCTTGCGCAGTCCGTGAGGCCCGTCCGCCATCGCAAGTCGCGGGATGCCCAGCCGCGGAACTCCGCAGGTGTACATAAAGTCCGTGCCCTGCAAAAGCGCGGATTTTTCTTTTTTAGTAAGTTCGGTAGCCTTATTTTTCATATATAGACCCCTCCCGATTTTATTCTGCTATCATTATATCATCCGGCAACATTTTTGTATTGCATTATTGTATTGATTGTGGTATAATTGTATTGAATTGAGGTGACTGAGATGAAAAACATCGATCTGGAGTATCTGTGTTCGGTGATTGCGGGGCTTTCGGGAATTCCCGTGCGGATTTTCGACGGTGACGCGCTTGTTTATTATTCCTTTGTCGGCAGGCTTCCGCGAGACCCGATGGTGATCTGCAAAAACGAAATTTTTGCGATCGAGAAGAATATCGGTTACTATATGACCGCGCAGTTTCAGTATTACGGTGTTGTCAGGCGCGGAAACACAAGGGTGGTCATGGGACCGACAAGGCAGGTGACGGTCAGCGATGCGGAACTGCGCTCGCTTGCGTTTCTTGCCGATGTCCCGCCCGATGACACCGATGATTTTGTCGCCGGAATGAAAAGCATTGTCCCCATGCCGCTGGAGAGCGTGATGCAGACGCTCTGCGCCGTCAACTACATCCTCAACGGAGATAAAGTCTCGCTTGCCGACCTGACGATTTATGACGAATTGCAAACCGACCTTTCTTCTCAGATGGCAGCTGAAAAAACGGATGCCCCGACAGAGTATCCGACAGATTTGCATAACACGCTGTCCCTCGAACAAACGCTGATGAGCATGATCCGCAAGGGCGATACGGCGGCGCTTTCGGAATGGGCAAAAAATGCGCCCGCCATCCGTGGCGGAGTCATCGCTTTTGACCAACTGCGCCAGATGAAGAATATGTTTATAGTGTCCGTCACGCTTGCCTCGCGCGCCTCGATCAGAGGAGGAATGGATGCGGATGACGCGCTGATGCTCTCCGACCGATACATTCAGCGTTGCGGGCTGATGAACACGGCGGAGGAGATCACCAATCTGCAATTTCATATGATTTCGGATTATACCGCACGTGTTGAACGCCTGCACATCGGAAGCGACCCGTCACAGCTGATCGCGGCAGTTTCAAACTATATTCAGCATCACCTCTCCGAGCCGATCACAACAGAGCAGATCGCCGCTTCTCTCTATATCAGCCGCACGCACCTGTCCGCCCGTTTTCATAAGGAGACCGGCACAACCCTTTCGGACTATATTCTGAAAGAGAAAACGGAGGAGGCAAAACGCCTTCTCCGTTATACCGACAAATCTCTTGCGGCGATTTCCGCCTATCTCGGCTTTTCATCTCAAAGCCATTTTTCAAGAACCTTCCGCAAATACGCCGGCATCACCCCCGGCGAATACCGCACAAAGCACGCGGGGCATTGAGAGATTACTGCTTGACCCTACGGCTGTTTCGTGATGTGCCGTCGGGAATCCGAACCCGTTTTCTTTGCCTACCGCAACGCAATTTTTAAGGGCTGACCGCATATTTCGGCTATGCCGAAATGGGTCAGCCCTCGTTTTTTGCGTTTGCCTTGATTTCCGCAATCTCCTTTTTCATCTCCGCAATCAGCACCTTGAGCTTTTCCTCGCACTCCTCCCGCGTGGTGGCGTAGATATTCTTGGCGATCCGTTTCCCGTTCACGCGCGGGGAGAACCTGCCCTCGTAGAGATGATCGTTTATCATCGTCACGCAACCGGTGCCGGGTTTGCGTATCTTGCCCTTATACGGCTCAAATTTCGGCTCTGTCGGCTGGTTGTCCGCTTCACTGTCACTTGCCTTGTCCGTTGCGTTCGGCTCGGGAATGGG
>CABUHM010000130.1:0-4782 GCA_902491355.1 uncultured Eubacteriales bacterium | reverse complement strand
AGGATCTGAGTGATGCAGAATGCCTGCTCGGGTGTGACGCAGGGATCGGTGTCGTTGCGGATCGCGTCGATCCACTGACGTGCCTCACGCACGGAGGGATCGTCGCCTGCGGCACCGGAATAGAAGGCTACGCCGCCCGCATTGAAATCGGGACGCAGGATGTACTGTCTGCCGTTGCGGATGCCGTTGATGCGGACGCCGTCATACATGTCGCCGCCTGCCTTGGTGCCGCATACGCAGGTGGTAGCCTCACGCGGGTCTGCGATGTTGAGCGCCCACGAGGACTCCAGAGAAATGGTTGCACCGTTTTCCATCACCACAAAGCCGAATGCGCTGTCCTCCACGGTGAACTTCTCGGGATCCCAGTCGCCCCATGCGTTGCCGGTCTGGGTGTCGTTGTTCAGCTTGTGGAAGGTGGTGCCCACGCAGTATTTGGGCTTGTAGTTGTTCATGATCCACAGGGTCAGGTCGAGGGAGTGCGTGCCGATGTCGATCAGCGGACCGCCGCCCTGCTCCTCCTCGTTGAGGAACACGCCCCATGTGGGAACGGCGCGGCGACGCACGGCAAGTGCCTTTGCGTAGTAGATATCGCCGAAGGTACCGTCCAGCGCTTCCTGCTTAAGGTAAAGGGACTCATTACGCTGACGGTTCTGATAACCGATGGTCAGCTTCTTGCCGGAGCGGTGATATGCGTCCAGCATTTTCTGTGCCTCTGCCACATTGATCGCCATGGGCTTTTCGCACATGACGTGCTTGCCGGCATCCAGAGCATCCACGGTGATGAAGCTGTGTGCACGGTTGGGCGTGCAGACGTGAACCACGTCGATGTCCTTTTCCTTGAGCAGATCGCGGTAGTCGGTGTAAACGCGTGCATCGGGCGTGCCGTACTTCTTGGCGGCATCCTCTGCGCGCTCCACGATCAGGTCACAGAAAGCGACCATTTCCACATCGCCCAGCTTGGCGAGGGAAGGCATGTGCTTGCCGTTTGCAATACCGCCGCATCCGATGATGCCGATTTTCAATTTGTCCATTTTCAACGAAACCTCCGTTGGTAATTTTTTGTTTATTATACGACATTCCCGCGCTAAAGTCAAGAATGACGCAGAATTTTCACAATCATTTTTCCGATTTTTTCATTTTGTCCGATAATCTGCGGTATCCGATCAGCCCTGCGGTCACTGCAGCCGCACAAACGGTGCCCACGAGCAGGGCGATACCCACGGCGCGTGAGGTGTAGGAGGCGCCGCGATCCTGTGCCGCCGTGCTCTCGCAGTTTGCGGTGCCGATGTCGGAGGCGACGTCGGAGGCGATGTCGGAGGAAGTCGGCTCGGCGGACGTTTCGCCCGCATCGGTGGGAGAATCGCTGTCCGGCTGCTGCGTTTCGGGCGTGTTTGTAAAGACGGTGTCGGACGGATCTCTCGGGTCAAGCCGCGAATAGCCCATGTCGGATTCCGTGTTCCACACAAGGGGTGCGGTTGTGAATGCGGACGTGGTGACACGCGGCGCGGTATCGGACTGCGGCGGATCGGGTTGGGGATCGGGCACGGACGGGGTGGTGTCCGGCATCGGATCGGTCACGGGCGACGGATCAGTGGTCGCGGGGGTGCTCTCGGGGGCAAAATCGGACGCCGAATCGGATGTCGGCGGGGTGGTGTCGCCGCTGTCCGGCTGATCCCCGCTGTTGCGCGGCTCGGTGGTGGTTCCCGAAGGATCGCTCCCCGCACCGCTGTCGGGCGGGTCGTCGGGCACCGCATATACAAACAATGCCGCTGTCGCAAGCAGGAACAGGGCGAGCACTGCGGCAAACAGACGTTTTGACATATCGAAAATTCCTTTCAAATCGTTACATTTTTATTATAGCTTCAACGCCTTTTATTTTCCACTGCAATTTGTGAATTTTCGTTTCGGTTGGCGGTTTTGCAAAATTTTCATTATTGTTATGGAATCTTCATATTTTGGTGGTATCATAACTGGTAATAAAGCGATAGGAAGGAATACGGTTACAGATTTTATGACATCAGCTTCTAAACGTCCGATTCTCACGCTCTGCCGAATCGTGCTTGCGTTTTCTGCCGTTGCGGCGGCGGTGCAGATCGTGTTGTATCTTGTTCTATATTCCGAAGAAGAATACGTGTATGCATACGGCGCCGTACTGCCGTCGGTATTTTATTGGGTGCTTGCCGCAGTGACGGTGGCGCTTCTTTTGCTGGTGTATGCCCGCTTCTCCCGCGAGAATACCTGTGTGTGCCTCGACGCGCCGAACCGCATCATTGCGTTTTTCGCCCTTCTGTGCGGCTTCTTTTTTGCCGTGTCCGCGCTGATCCACGTGGTTTATGCCATCAGCGGTCTGGGGCAGGAGTATTCTGGCGTTTTTCCAAAGATCCTGCATTATGCGTCGGTGGTGTGTGCCGTCCCGTCTGCGGTTTATTTTCTGATGGTCGCGCTTCACGACGCGCCTCCGAGAGGACTTGACGCTCTGTGCGGCTCCTTTGTGGTGCTGTGGCTCATCGCACGCACTTTCTGTCTGTATTTCGATACTGAGACCCCGCATGCAAGTCCCGCCCGCAAGCTGGGATATGTGGTTCTTGTGTTCCTTATGAACTATATGATCCTCGAGCTTCGATTGGTTTTGCAGGCACCGCGTCCCCGTCGTCACCTTGCCTTCGGCATTGCGTTTCTGCCCGTGCTGGCGGTGGGAACCATCCCGAATGCTGTGCTGTCCCTGATCGGCAGACGCTCCTACGGCGCCGAGATGGCGTACCCGTTCGTGCTTTTGTGCCTGTTCTGCTATATTGCGGCACGGATGTATTCGGTCTGCTCCGGAAATGCTTCCCTCCACCCTGTAGCATTCGCCGGAGAACAGCCCGAGGACACTCCTCAGCCAAAGTCGGATACCCAGGAAAACGGACTTCAGGCGTGAAACGATCATGAAATACAGAAAAGCGCTCGCCGCGGCTTTTGCCGAGCGAACGCTTTTCTGTTGTCCGATTGCCGAGATTTACGCTTTATCGGGATAGATCACGGTGTCAAATCCCGCTCGGTTCGGCAACCTGAGAGTAGTATTTTGCCTGTGAATTATAGAAGTTGCGATATGACTCACATTTTTTCATCATGTCAAAGTGGTTTCCGTGGTCAACGATTTCACCGTTTTCAATATAGATCACTTCGTCAGCCAGGATGGCGGTGGTCATTCTGTGAGACACATAAAAGATCATTCTGTCCTTGCTGTACTTTTGTAATTCCTGCAGGAACAGATCCTCGGCAACGGGATCCATGGCAGACGAAGGCTCATCAAACAGCATGATTTTAGCACCTTTGAAGAGTGCGCGGGCGATGGCGATCTTTTGCTGTTGACCGCCCGATAATATAATTCCGTCTTCTTCAAACTGCTTTCCGAGCAACGTATGGATGCCTTTGGGCAGAGAACGGACATATTGATCCAAGCCGACCTGCTTCAGAACCAAAAGGATCCTTTGCTCGACAGCCGGATCATTTTCATCGTATGCATCCAAGGCAATGTTTTCCGCGATACTCATTTCAAAGATATGAATGTTTTGGAAAACAGAAGAAAATCGTTTGCGGTAGAAATCAATATTATATTTTGACACATTGATCCCATTGTAGAAGATGTCGCCCGACGAAACGTCATACAATCGGCTGATCAAATTCAGAAAGGTCGTCTTTCCTGCACCGTTTGAACCGACGATGGTATAGATTTTACTGTTTTCAAAGGTAATATTGAAGTTTTTGATTGCAAATTCCGCATCCTTATTGTATTGGAAACAGACATCCTTAAAGTCAATGACATCCATTTCGGAATTCACGGATGTAATAAGATCGTTACCGGTCTGATTTTCAATGTTTGATTCGAGCGAAATAAATTCCAAATATGCATTCACATATCTTGCCTGATTGTTGAAGGACTGAAAGAAATTCAATACGCTGGTGAAGGAGGATTGCAGAACACCGACGGAGGTAAAATATTGGGTGAACTGACCGACCGTAATAGATTGGGTGAATGCTTTCCACGCAAAATAGATGTATAAGCCGTAATCCTCGACAATGTCAAAAAAGGACAATGGCATCGTATATTTGAATTCTTCTGCGTGGAGTGTTTTGACGCTTTTGAGATTTTTAAAAAACATGGCATAGTATTTTTCCTTAATCCATGAGAAAATTCGGAAAAAACGAATGTCCTTTTGTACCAGAGGATCCGAAAACAAGCCCTGATAGTAGTATTGATACCGAAACATCCGCGTGGTTTCTGCCGTGTGCTTGTACTCCATGTCCTGTATTTTGTCGGAGGTGAGTACGGAAATCAGAGACATTGCAAAAATTACAAGAATGACCCACCAACCGGACTTCCAAAGAATCACAATGGTTGAAACGATCATAACGCCGGAAGAGAACACTCCTAAGATGCCGTTAATGATACCGAAGGATAATCCGCGGACATTGCCCGCAAGAGAACGCAGGTCGTGAACCTTGGGATCGTCAAGCTGTGCCATATCCAATTCACAATGCTTCATTGCTATTTCAATGCCTACCACCTGAGAGATATATTCCGCCCGGTTTCCAAGCATCTCTCCGACAAACATATTGACGATCAGAGAAGAAACAAGCGATATAACAAGCATGATTGAAACATAAATGATGATCTTAACGAAATCCCCGTTTCCCGAGATCTCATCAATCACCATTTTGGGGAGATTCAGCATCAATATGGGCGTGACACTTGTCAGGACGCGCGTAATGATTGAAATGATAAAATACGACTTATCA
>CABUHM010000129.1:0-4807 GCA_902491355.1 uncultured Eubacteriales bacterium | reverse complement strand
AGCAGGAAAAGGCGGCATGGTGCCTGACAGGCGCGGAATACATGGAGGCGGTACAGAGGGTGCGCACCGCCATGTTTCTGCAATTCATGCTCCCGGGTATGCCGTCGGTGTATTACGGAGACGAGATCGGCATGCAGGGCTGGGAGGATCCGCTGAACCGCGGCTGTTTTCAGTGGGAGCATATGGACGAACGTCTGCACGGTTATGTCATAGCTCTGGCGGCGGTGCGCCGCAATACGCCCGCGCTGATGCGGGGTGAGCTTCGGTTGGTTTCCGATACTGACAATTGTCTGGTGATGGAGCGGTGCGACGGCTCACAGAACGTCCGCTTCTGCGTGAACATGAGCGATTCGCCCGTCACGCTTGCCTGCCGCAAAATACTGGCGACCGAGAACGGCGTGCGCGGAGACGGCACGGTTACGGTCTATAAATTCGGGGCGGTGTGTTATCTGCCCGAGGAGGTACGGTCATGATCGATCTTCATACGCATTCCATCGCGTCGGACGGGTCAATGACGCCTGCGGCGCTTGCCCGCCACGCAAAGGCATCCGGTCTTTCGCTGTTCGCGCTGACCGACCATGACACCACGGCGGGTCTGCGCGAGGCAGAAGAGGCTTCGGCGGCATGCGGCATCCGATTTGTGCGGGGCATCGAGCTTTCTGCAAAATCGGACTACGAAATGCACATCGTCGGACTTGATATCGACCCCGCAACGCCGTCCCTGCAAGGCGCATTGGCGCGCGCGTTGGTTGCAAGACGGGAACGGAGCGAGGAAACCTGTTTCCTTTTGAACCGTCTCGGCTTTCCCGTTACCGCAGAGGAAGCGGAGGCACTGGCGTCCGACGGCATCGTGGGGCGCGCCCACTATGCACGGCTGATGGTGGACCGGGGATACGTCCCGTCGGTGAAGGAGGCGTTCGACCGCTATCTTTCGCGCGGGCGTCCTGCGTACAGCAAAAGACAGGCGCTGTCGCCCGAGGAATGCATTTCCCTCATCGCGGAGGCGGGCGGCATATCGGTTTTGGCGCATCTGCACCTCACGGGCTTGGTCGGAGATGAATTAGAGAGCACGGTCCGTCGGCTCGGCGAATGCGGACTGTGCGCTGTGGAGGGATATTATTCCGAGTATACGCCTGAGATGCAGGAGGAATATATCGCACTGGCGAATCGGCTGGGGCTGGGCATTTCGGGCGGCACCGATTTTCACGGCAACAATAAGCCGCACATTCAGATCGGGCGGGGAGGAGGCAACCTGTCCATTCCGGATTCGGTGTGGGACGAACTGCAAAAGCACCGCAAAAATCGGGATCAGTGAAAAAGCAGTGCGCTGAGGTTGCGGGCGGTCAATTTTTCTAAGCGGGGCGAGGGCGCCGCAGGAAAGGCAGCGGGACACACCGGATCCTGCATGAACACCGTGCAATGCGGCGGGAGCGGCGGCAGAGTGCTTTCCGCGATCCCCGCGCCGATGCCCACGGTGATGTCGGGAAATGCGGACGCAAGGGCAATGGCGTTCCGTACGTCGCATGCGTCCCGCGCTTCGAGCAGGAGCTTGCCGTGCGGTGCGCGAAGCTCCAGATAATCTAAGAATTGAGCAATGTCGGCATAATTTCCGACCGACAGGGACAGACCCGAGGCGATCCGACTGCCGTCGTGGCTCGGAAGCGTTGCGATAACGGGACGGTCGCCCGTGACGAGCCAGACCGCCTTTCCGTGGGAAAAGGCATCGCTGCACACCGAAAGCAGATTGTCGGTTATCAGCACCCGCTCCTCGTGCGCGGAAAGCTGCTTCCCCGCAAGGCGTGACCGACGCAGGCTCTCGGGCTGATCGGGGCGGTCGGGCAGGGAAAAGAACGCAGTGCTCGGGAGTGCGATGCGTATGAGACGCGCGTCGGACGACCCGTCGTCGGCATCCCAAACCGAAACGGGGCAAAACGGAACGCCCACGCCCCCGCTCATTCCGTAAAGATAGCGCCCGAGCGTGATCGGGCGGCGGCGAAGCTGTTCGGACATGCGCTCCCACATGGTGCGCGCATCGGTGCAGAAGCCCTCCATGTCGATGCGTCTCAGCTTTGCGCCGAAGCGTCGGGCGCACAGCGGGGACGCGAGCATATAGGGGTAGCAGGCGGCAAACAGGTCGTAGTCGCTGTCCTTTGGGGTCAGTGCAACGCCGTCCGCCATGGCAAGACCGAGCAGTGTCGGTTCGCACAGGATGTCCTTGGGACTGCTGAGATATCTGCGGCAGTCGATGCTCCTATCGCACAGAAAAATGCGCGGCGCGCCGCCCGAGATCGTTATTTTCATGGTTTTTCCCCGTTTTCATGTGTGCTTTTTCCTATTTTATCACATTTTTTCAACGGAAGCAAGAAAAATGATTGCAAATGTGCGTCAAATGTGCTACAATAATTTCATGGCAGTTTGCTTTTTGCATCGATGTGCCGGTAAAACCGGAAGCTCTTTGCCCGCGTAAAGAAAATCAGCGTCGCTTCGGCGGCAGAACGGAGAGTCATTATGGAAAACTTTTTGAAATATTTGGAAGAGAACGCGAAGCTGACGCCCGAGCAGTTGGCGACCATGTGCAAAAAGGAAGCGGGCGACATTCAGAAGATGATCGCGCAGTGCGAAAACGACGGTGTTATATTAGGGTACCAGACCATTGTCAACTGGGAGAAGACCGACCGTGAGTATGTGACGGCGCTCATTGAATTGAAAGTCACGCCTCAGCGTGACCGCGGCTTTGACAGTGTTGCGGAAATGATCTATCGCTATCCCGAGGTCAAGACCCTGTATCTCATGTCGGGTGCATATGACCTGTGCGTGATCCTGGAGGGCAAGACTATGCGCGAGGTGGCGCTGTTTGTGGCGGAAAAGCTCGCGCCCATGGACTGCATTGTGTCAACAGCGACTCACTTTGTCCTGCGCACCTACAAAAACTGGGGCGTGATCTATAAAAAGCCGGATATCGATGAAAGAGAGAACTGCAACTGATGTTAGACTACCAAAAAATAATGTCCAAAACGGTGGAGGAGTTAAAGCCTTCCGGTATCCGCAAATTCTTTGATCTTTTGGATAACATGAAGGGCGTTATTTCTCTCACAGTGGGTCAGCCCGATTTTCTGACGCCGTGGCACATCCGCAAGGCCGGCATTGACAGTTTAGAGAACGGCAAGACCTTCTACACCTCAAACAGCGGTCTTGCGACCCTGCGCGAGGAGCTTTGCGCATACCTCAACCGTCGGTTCTCTCTCACCTATCAGCCGTCCGAGACCCTGGTCACGGTGGGCGGCTCCGAAGCCATCGATCTGGCGATCCGCACTCTTGTCAGCTCCGGCGACGAGGTGATCATACCTATGCCGTCCTTTGTGTGCTATGAGCCGATCGTGCGTCTGGCGGGCGGCGTTCCCGTCATCATCAACTGCACGGCAGAGGATAAATTCAAGCTGACGCCCGAGCGTCTCCGCGCGGCGATCACACCCAGGACAAAGCTTTTGGTGCTTCCGTTCCCCAATAACCCAACGGGCGCGATCATGACACGTGAGGATCTGGAGGGCATTGCCGCGATTCTGCGCGATACCGAAATTATGATCCTCTCGGACGAGATCTACGGCGAATTGACCTACGACAGAAAGCATGTCTCGGTGGCGTCCCTTGACGGTATGCGGGAGCGCACCGTGCTGATCAGCGGCTTCTCCAAGGCGTATGCCATGACGGGATGGCGTCTGGGCTATGTAGCCGCGCCCGAACCGCTGACACGGCAAATGCTCAAGGTGCATCAGTATTGCATTATGTGCGCGCCGACTACCAGTCAGTATGCCGCCATCGAGGCACTGCGTAACGGGGATTCCGATATTGAGGAAATGAAGGCGGAGTATGACCGCCGCCGCAGATTCATCTATAGCGGGCTTCTCTCCATGGGCATCGACTGCTTTGAACCCGAGGGCGCTTTTTACATCTATCCCAAGATCGGCACGTTCGGTCTTTCGAGTGACGAATTCTGCGAACGTCTGCTCTATGAGGAGGGCGTCGCCATTGTTCCAGGCACGGCGTTCGGCGAATGCGGCGAGGGCTTTGCGCGCATTTCCTATGCGTACTCCATGAACCACATCACCCTGGCTCTGGATAAGATCCGGCGCTTCCTGAAAAAGCTGTGAGCACCCCCAAAAGACGAGTTTCCCTGTAACACGAAAAAGGCATAAGGCGATTTCATGCGCTTTATGCCTTTTTCACAGAAAACGAGCCGGAAAATTCGACTTTTTTTCGCGCATACCTATTGCAATTTGTTTGCAAGAATTGTATAATGATTATGTACGGTCTGACAAGTCCGTTGAAACATAATAACGCGGAGGTATCTAATGAACGACTCTCTTTATGGCGAGTTAAGCGTGATCTACCTGAAAGGCGGGGACAGCTTTGCCCGTGAAGTTGATGATTATCTCAAGCTCTGGCGCCAGTCCGGTTCGCACAGCTTTATAGTTGATCCGGATTTTGTGCGTTTCCGCTCCGGCGAGGCAAAGTGCATTCTTCATGAATCCATGCGCGGACACGACGTCTACATCATTGCCGACGTTTTCAATTACGGTGCAACCTATGATATGTACGGTATGAAGTACCCCATGAGTCCGGACGACCATTTCCAGGATCTCAAGCGTGTCATCGGTGCCATTGCGGGCAAGGCGCGCCGCATTTCGGTCATTCTGCCCATGCTTTACGAGAGCCGTCAGGACAAGCGTAACGCGCGCGAATCCTTGGACTGTGCCGTGGCATTGCAGGAGCTGGTGAATCTCGGCGTGAGCAACATCATCACGTTCGA
>CABUHM010000128.1:0-4847 GCA_902491355.1 uncultured Eubacteriales bacterium | reverse complement strand
ACGGCTTGACCGTGGGCACCGACGTGACCGTGGAATATCTGGCTGAGCATGCCGAGCTTGCCGCAAAGCTCAAGGCGGGCGAAGTGGTGCTTGGCGTTCTCCCCGAGCCGCAGGTGTCGGTTGCCATGATGGGCAACGCCGATCTGCGCGTGGCGCTGAATCTGACCGAGGAATGGAACCGTGTGGCGGGCGACTCCGCGCTGATTCAGGGCTGTATCGCCGTGCGTACCGCATTTGCTCAGGAGCATCCCGAGGCGATCTCCGCATTCCTTACGGAATATGAGGCATCGGTGAATTACGTCAACGAAAATCCCGAAGCGGCCGCAAAGCTGATCGAGAAGCACGGCATCGTGGCAAAGGAAGCCATCGCCCTGCGCGCCATCCCCAATGCGAATATGGTGTGTATGACCGGTGCGGAAATGAAGACCAAGCTGTCGGGCTTCTTGCAGGTGCTGTTTGATGCAGACGCAAAGTCGGTGGGCGGAAAACTGCCCGATGACGGCTTCTATTATGGCAACTAAACTAAAGGGCGTCGCAGGACGCCTTTTCGTTCTCTTATTCTGGCTGACGGTGTGGGAGCTTGCGGCGCTGGCGGTGGATCGCGAACTGCTGGTGCCCGCGCCCACGGCGGTCTTTGCGCGGCTATGGGGGCTGATACGGGAAAAGAGCTTCTGGCTTGCCTGTCTTTCCGGTCTCGGACGGATGGCGGGAGGCTACGCCGCCGGCGTGTCGGCGGGCGTTCTGCTTGCGTTCGGCGCGCATTGGTGCCGTCCGCTGCGAATGCTGATTTCTCCTGTGTTCACGGTGATCCGCGCCACGCCCGTCGCGTCCTTCATCCTCATTGCACTGGTGTGGATCGGCGGCGGACGGGTCCCCGTATTTACGGCGTTTCTCATGGTTCTGCCCATTGTGTGGGGCGGTACTGTGGGCGGTCTGGAGAGCGTGGGAAGGGAACTGCCCGAAATGGCGCGGGTGTTTTCCCTGTCCCCCTGGCGGAAGCTACGGTATCTGTATCTGCCCGCCGTGCGGACCTCCCTCCTGTCCGCCTGTGTGACGGCGGTGGGACTGGCATGGAAGGCAAGCGTGGCGGCGGAGGTGCTGTGCGTCTCCGGAAATTCGGTGGGACTGTATCTGTACCGCGCCAAGCTGTATCTGGAAACCGTGGATCTTTACGCGTGGACGGTGGCTGTTATTTTGCTGAGCCTGACACTGGAAACGGCACTCAAGGCGGCTGTGCGACGTCTGACGGCGAAGGGAGGGAAGTGTGCGCATGTATGATATTGAATTTGCGGGCGTGTGCCGCTCCTTCGGCACAAAAACGGTGCTCCGCGATCTGCACCTGACCCTGGAGGCGGGGAAGATCACGGCGCTGAGCGGGCCGTCCGGTGTGGGAAAGACCACCGTCCTGCGCATGATTGCGGGACTGGAGCGACCCGATGCGGGCGACATTCTCGGCGCACCGCCCATGCACGACGTTTCCTTTGTCTTTCAGGAGCCGCGCCTTTTGCCGTGGCTCACGGCACGGGACAATATCCGCTGTGTTCTGGCGGACCGTCGCGACCGTGCGGGGACGGCAGACCGCTTTTTGGAGACGGTAGAGCTGACCGACGCGGCATGTCAGCTTCCCGAACAGCTCTCGGGCGGAATGCAACAGAGGGTGTCTCTGGCGCGCGCGTTGGCGGCGGAGCGTCCGGTGCTTCTGATGGACGAGCCGTTCCGCGGGCTGGACATCGCACTGCGAGATCGGTTGATCTGTCGCATTCTGCCGCTTCTTGCGGGAAAAACCGTCATTTTTGTGACCCATTCCCCCGAGGAAGCTGAGGCTGTGTCGGATCGCACCTTCGTTCTGACGCCGCCCGTGATCTGAAAATCCGTCCTCTTTCCTCCGTATCCGAAAAACAGCGCGAAAAGGGCTTGACAAATTCATACAATCCCGATATAATGTTACCGTATGCGATTTCAAATTACCAAAATCCGGTGACATCCGGTAAATAAAACGGAGGAATACACCCAATGTACGAACAGGTCAAGAAGATTCTCATGGAAGATCTTCAGGTAGATGAAAAAGATATCCGTCCCGATGCCGAGCTGATTTCCGATCTCGGCGTGAATTCTCTGGAGCTTGCCGATATGGTGCTTCTGTGCGAGGAGAAATTCGGCATTGAGATCAAGGATGAGGACATCCATAAGTTTATCACTGTGGCTGATGTCGCCAATTATTTGGAGGAAGTTACAGGCAAGTAATGTGATCTTGCGGGAAACGACCTGTTTTTGCGTTGGCAAATGGGTCGTTTTTTGTGCCGTATTGTCGAAAAAAGGCGGGCAATGCCGCATGCCGCAGATTGCGGGACGCGGCGTGCCGAAATCACGACCGAAAAAACGAAGGAAAGGACGGAATACCGATGCAGACCGCAGTCAATTTGTGTATCACCCTGTGTGTGATCCTGTTTCTTTTACTGATTTTGTATCTGGTCATACGCCTGTTCCGACGCCTGCGCGCCGTGATTTTGTTGCAGGAGGTGGCGGACAACCCCAAATTGCGCAATCCCGTGGGGAAAATGCTGTCCGTATACTACCGCAGACTGCCCGTTTTTCATAACATGAGCATTCCGTTCCGCACGCGGGACGGCGTGGTGATGTGCCGCATACAGTATCTCATGGTCAATCGCGGCGGCATTTTGCTCATTGCCGCCTGTCCTCAGCGCGGCTTTGTGGAAAATCCGTTTCAGGGCGACTGGCGCGTGTTCACGCGGGATGCGGTGCGCCGCTTCCCCAACCCTCTGGAGACCAATACCGCCAATGCCCGCATGATAAACGCCCTGCTGAAGCGGAATCGGATCCAGAACATTCCCATCCGCGCCATTGCGGTCTTTCCTGCGGAAAACAACCGCTATAAAAACCGCATCGAGCAGGTTATGCCTCTGTCCCGTCTGCGCGGGTACATCCATGATATGAACAAGAATCGCTTCCTCTCACACAGGGAGATCCGACGCGTGGCATCGGTTTTACGGCATGCGGCGGTCAACGAAAAGCAACAAAGGGAACACAGCGCTTCATCGGCTTCCTGAGTCTCCGCCGAACGACGGAACGGCAGGAAGCCGCTCGTGCGCATACCGATCCTGCGTCACCTCCCAAAACGTGCCTGTTGAGGGCATGAGCCGGGGTTTTTGAAAAAATATTTCCTAAATTTTACGAAACCTCTTTACAAGTGTCGAAAAGTGTGATATACTACCGCCTGGAAATTTTTAAGTCGGTACAGTGATGCCGGTAAGATTGCATGCGCGATCCCATGTGTGCACGAGGTGCGCCGTGCGGGGTCTGCGGGGAAGTCAATACGCGCTCTTTGATGAAAGGTCTTGCCGTGCGGCAGGACTTTTTTGTATTTGACCCGTTGCACCGTTTGGCAATATCGGCGCGGCGGCGGAAGGGAGAATGCAATGCAACTGAAATCCGTACTGATGGACGAAGCCGCAGTCCGGCGCACCCTGCGCCGCATGACGCACGAGATCATCGAGCGTGACCGTGAGCTCAGCCGCGTGGTGCTTGTGGGCATCCGACGCCGCGGCGTGCCGCTGGCACAGATGCTGGCGGATAACATTCGGGAATTCGAGGGCGTTGACCTTCCCGTAGGGTACATCGATATCACCCTGTATCGGGACGATCTTTCCCAGACCTCGGACATGCCCGTGACCAAGAACAGCCGCATCGACTGCGACATCACGGGAAAGACCGTGATCCTCACCGACGATGTGATCTACACCGGCAGAACGGTGCGGGCGGCAATTGAAGCCGTATTTTCCTTCGGCAGACCCGCCGCCGTTCAGCTTGCCGTATTGGTGGACAGGGGTCACCGCGAACTGCCGCTCCGCCCCGATTTTGTGGGGAAAAACGTTCCCACCTCCCGCGAAGAGGCGATCGGCGTTATGGTTCCGGAGATCGACGGCGCGCTCCGCGTGGAGCTTTATACACTGGCATAAAGATCGCCGCTCGGCGTTTTTTATCATAATAACATTATAACTCGGAGGAAAACAATGAAACTTGCATTTCAGGTAGACCAAAAGCCCAAATTCGGTCAGGTCATCATTTTTGCATTGCAACAGCTCCTCGCCATTCTTGCCGCGACCATCGCGGTTCCCGCCATTGTGGGCAACGGTATGTCCGCTTCCGCAGCTCTTCTGGGTGCAGGCGTGGGTACCATCGTGTATTTGCTCTTCACCAAATTCCGCAGCCCCGTGTTCCTCGGCTCCTCCTTCGCCTTCCTCGGCTCCATGTTTGCCGCCTTTGCAGGCGCCGCATCCACGCAGGTCGGCTACGCCGGTTTGATCATCGGCGCTGCCATGGCAGGTCTGGTGTACGTCATTATTGCACTGGTGGTCAAGGTCGCCGGTGTCAAGTGGATCGACCGTCTCATGCCCGCCGTGGTCATCGGACCCACCGTGGCGATCATCGGTCTGTCCTTAGCAGGCAATGCCGTGGGCGATGCTGTGGGCGTTGCCTCCGAGGGCGGCGCTTTCCAGATGAACGCACATGCCGGCATCTGCCTTGCGTGCGCGCTCGTTACGCTTGCCGTGGTCATGATCTGCTCGGTCTACGGTAAGAAAATGGCGAAGATGATCCCGTTTGTCATCGGTATCGCGGCAGGCTACGCCGTTGCCGCCGTCTTTACGGTTATCGGCGATTCCATCGGTAACGAAGCCATGCAGATCATTGATTTCACCAAGTTCCAGAGCATGCGCTGGTATCCCGAATTCACCTTTGTCGAGGCGTTCAAGGGCTTCGGCTCGGTGACGGGCGAATACATCCTCACCCTGTTTGTCGCATATGTTCCCGTTGCCTTCGTGGTTTTT
>CABUHM010000127.1:0-4884 GCA_902491355.1 uncultured Eubacteriales bacterium | reverse complement strand
AGCCCGAGACCATCAACTACAGAACTCTCAAGCCCGAAAAGGACGGTCTGTATGACGAGCGCATTTTCGGACCGACCAAGGACTGGGAGTGCCAGTGCGGCAAATATAAGCGCGTCCGCTATAAGGGCAAGGTCTGCGAAAAGTGCCACGTTGAAGTGACCACGAAGAAGGTGCGCCGCGAGTGGATGGGTCATATCTCCCTCGCCGCCCCCGTGTCCCACATCTGGTATTTTCGCGCCATTCCGTCCCGTATGGGCACGTTGCTCGACCTTTCTCCGAAGCTCCTGGAGAAGGTTCTGTACTTCGCTTCCTACATTGTAATCGATCCCGGCAACACGCCTTTGGCAAAGTATCAAATGCTGACCGAGCGCGAATATGCCGAGAATCTCGAAAAATATGAAAACGACTTTAAGGTGGGTATGGGTGCCGAGGCAGTGAAAGAACTGCTTCATGAGATCGATATCGATGCACTGTCCGAACAGCTCAAAAAGGAACTGCTGACGGCATCCGGTCAGAAGAAACTGCGGATCATCAAGCGTCTGGAGGTCGTTGAGGCGTTCCGGAAGTCCGGGAACAAGCCCGAATGGATGATCCTTGACGTGATTCCGGTCATTCCGCCCGATATTCGTCCTATGGTACAGCTGGACGGCGGCAGATTCGCCACTTCCGACCTCAACGATCTGTACCGCAGAGTGATCAACCGAAACAACCGCCTCAAGCGCCTCATTGAGCTGAGCGCGCCTGAGATCATCATTCGCAACGAGAAGCGCATGCTGCAGGAGGCTGTGGACGCGCTCATCGATAACGGTCGCCGCGGCAAGCCCGTCACGGGTCCGTCCAACCGTCCGCTTAAGTCTCTTTCCGAGATGCTGCGCGGTAAACAGGGACGCTTCCGTCAGAACCTGCTGGGTAAGCGTGTGGACTATTCCGGCCGTTCGGTTATCGTTGTCGGTCCCGAGCTTAAAATGTATCAGTGCGGTCTGCCGAAGGAAATGGCACTGGAGCTGTTCAAGCCCTTTGTCATGAAGCGTCTTGTGGAGACCCAGAAGGCTTCCAACATCAAGGACGCAAAGAAAAAGGTGGAGCGCGTCTCGGTCGAGGTCTGGGACGCTCTCGAAAACGTGATCAAGGAGCATCCCGTGCTCCTGAACCGTGCGCCGACCCTGCACCGTCTGTCCATACAGGCGTTTGAGCCGATTTTGGTCGAGGGTCGTGCCATCAAGCTCCATCCGTTGGTGTGTACCGCATTTAACGCGGACTTCGACGGCGACCAGATGCCGGTTCACGTGCCCCTTTCCGCCGAAGCACAGGCGGAGGCACGCTTCCTGATGCTGTCTGCAAACAACCTGCTCAAGCCCGCAGACGGACGCGCCGTGACCGTGCCTTCGCAGGACATGGTCCTCGGTTCCTTCTATCTGACCATTGACCGCGCGGGAGAGCCCGGTGAGGGCCGCTTCTTCCGCGATTTCGATGAAGCCATGATGGCATATGAGAACGGCTATCTCGGTCTGCACGCGCCCATCAAGCTCCGCGTCAGCCGCGAGATCGACGGTAAAATGCACACGGGCGTCGTCGATGCTACGCTCGGACGCCTCATCTTCAACCGCCCCCTGCCGCAGGATCTCGGCTTTGTGGATCGCAGCGATCCCGCAAAGCTCCTGGATCTGGAGATCATGTTCACCGCCCGTAAAAAGGAGCTGGGACAGATCATTGACAAGTGCATCAGACGCCACGGCCTCTCGGTCACGGCACAGGTGCTGGACGATATCAAGCAGATGGGCTACAAGTATTCCACCCGCGCCGCAATCTCCATTTCCATTGCGGATATCTCCATTCCGGAGAAGAAGTATTCTCTGATCGCCGAGGCGGAGGAGAAGGTGGATATGATCCAGAAATACTTCAATCGCGGCGAACTGACCGAAGACGAGCGCTACCGTAACGTCATCAAGATCTGGGAGCAGACCACGAAGGACGTCGTGGCAGCTCTGCAGGAAGGCTTCGACCGCTATAACCCGATCAAGATGATGAGTGACTCCGGTGCCCGCGGTAACATCACGCAGATGCGTCAGCTCGCAGGTATGCGCGGACTGATGTTCGCGGCGAACGGACGCACACTGGAGATCCCGATCAAGTCCAACTTCCGCGAGGGTCTGAATATTCTGGAATATTTCATGGCTGCGCGCGGTTCCCGTAAATCCCTTTCCGATACCGCTCTGCGTACCGCAGACTCCGGTTACCTGACCCGTCGTCTGGTTGACGTTTCTCAGGATGTCATCATCCGCGAGGACGACTGCGGCGCGGATAAGGGTATGTGGGTCAGCGATATCACGGACGGCGACAACATCATCGAGGGTCTGAAGGATCGTCTGGTGGGACGCTTCGTCGTGGGCGATGTCGTTCATCCGGAAACCGGCGAGGTTTTGGTGCCCGATAACACCATGATCCGCGAAAAGCAGGCGGCTGCCGTTGTGGCTGCCGGCATCAAGCGCGTGCAGATCCGCACCGTGCTCCAGTGCCGTGCCCGTCACGGTGTCTGCGCACATTGCTACGGCTCCGACTTGGCATCCGGCAATGTGGTCAACGTGGGCGAGGCTGTGGGTATCATCGCCGCACAGTCCATCGGTGAGCCGGGTACACAGCTGACCATGAGAACCTTCCACACCGGCGGTGTGGCAGGCTCCGATATCACACAGGGTCTGCCCCGCGTGGAAGAGCTGTTTGAGGCGCGCCGTCCCAAAAAGACCGCCGTCGCGGCAGAGATCTCCGGTACTGTCACCATTACCGAGGTCAAGCGGACGCGCAATGTCACCATTACGCCTACCGATCCCGAAGCCGGCGCACCGGTCAGTGTTCCCGTGGCGTTCGGTACACGTATCATCGTCAACGAGGGCGATTATGTCAATAAGGGTCAGGCTCTGACCGAGGGCTACATGAGCCCTGCCGACATTACCAGAATCAGCGGTTTGGATGCAACCTATGACTATATTATTCGCGAGGTACAGCGCGTTTACCGTATCCAGTCCGTGGAGATCAATGATAAGCATATCGAGGTTATCACGCGCCAGATGACACGGAAGTGCGACATCGAGGATGCGGGCGATACCGATCTCCTGACCGGCTCCTGCGTGGATATCTCGGAATTCGAGGATGAGAATGAGCGCCTGCGTCAGCGCATTGCTGCGGGCGAGCGCGATCTGCGTCCGGCTACCATGAAGCCCAAGCTCCTCGGTATCACCAAGGCATCCCTGCAAACCGAATCCTTCCTCAGCGCCGCATCCTTCCAGGAGACCTCCAAGGTGCTCACCGAAGCCGCCATCCGCGGCAAGGTTGACCATCTGATGGGCCTGAAGGAGAACGTGCTGATCGGTAAGCTCATTCCTGCCGGTACTGGCATGGAGCGCTATCGCAACGTCGAGATCGATGCCGCCGGCGATATGGCGGAGGCACTCGAGGAAGCGGAGTAATTCCCGCGCGGTTCCGTACCGCCGGAGGGAAGTCCGTGATGCGCCGATGATATCTCGGCTTCGGACGCTCTCCGACGGCAGATCGGATCTGTAAAAGAGTGAAACCGTTGATAAAACCGGATCTTTGCATGTAAAGTGCGATAAGATCCGGTTTTTGATTTGTGCAAAACGGAGAAATATTTGTATAATTGTTATAATGCTTGACAATGATATCCGAAAAGTGGTATAATTTGAAACTGGATTAGGGTTTGGGTGAATTGCGTCCGTTTTGCGGTGTCTCATAGCCCGAAAACAGATCCGAAATCTGCGCTACCGCGCAAGAATCATTAAAGAAGGAGGAAGATTATGCCAACCTTTAATCAGCTCGTCAGACACGGCCGTCAGAAGAAGGAATTCAAGTCCAAGTCCCCTGTGTTGCAGCATGGCTTCAATACCATCACCAACAAGGCAACCGACCTGAGTTCTCCTCAGAAGCGCGGCGTCTGCACCAAGGTCACTACGACCAGCCCGAAGAAGCCGAACTCCGCACTTCGTAAGATTGCGAGAGTTAAGCTGACCAACGGCATGGAGGCTACCACCTATATCCCCGGTATCGGACACAACCTGCAGGAACACTCTGTGGTTCTGATCCGCGGCGGCAGGGTGCGTGACCTGCCCGGCGTTCGGTATCACATCATTCGCGGTACCCTGGATACGCAGGGCGTTGCAAACCGTATGCAGGCACGTTCCAAGTACGGCGCAAAGAAACCCAAAAAGAAATAATCACAAGCCGTAGTTTGAAATTGTCGTTTTTAGCACGCAGTTGAATGGTTGCATAACCGTTCCCAAACATACATTTGTCAAGAAATTGCCGGATGTGCTGGCTGCTTGCGCATAAAACGGAAGATTTTTCGAGTACCTGTGATTTCATTACTCATGAAGGAGGGAAGATATTATGCCCAGAAGAGGTCAGATATCCAAGAGAGAAGTGCTGCCGGATCCGTTGTATAACAGCCAGCTTGTCACCAAGCTGATCAACAACATCATGTACGACGGTAAAAAAGGCGTGGCACAAAAGATCGTGTATGACGCATTTGCAATGGTCGAGGAGAAAACCGGTAAAGCACCGTTGGAAGCGTTCAACACTGCTCTGGAGAACATCATGCCGACACTCGAAGTCAAGGCAAGACGTGTGGGCGGTTCCACTTACCAGGTTCCTATGGAAGTGCGTCCCGAAAGACGTCTCACGCTTGGCTTGAGATGGCTCACAACCTATTCTCGCGCGCGTTCCGAACGCACCATGGCAGAGAAGCTCGCAGGCGAGCTGATGGATGCCATAAACGGTGTGGGCGGCGCAGTGAAGAAGAAGGACGAAACCCATCGTATGGCTGAAGCCAACAAGGCTTTTGCTCATTACAGATATTAATTTGCGAGGAGTAAA
>CABUHM010000126.1:0-4905 GCA_902491355.1 uncultured Eubacteriales bacterium | reverse complement strand
GACAGATGAGCGATGCCGAGTTGGCGGAGGCGGGTGTCTCTCCCGACCTTGTGCGGCTGTCCTGCGGGCTTGAGAATGCGGACGATCTGATCGCCGACATTGCCTCCGCACTGACCTTTGTGAATTGACCGAACCGAGAAGATCGGTAAATCATGCGAAAACAGGAGGGCGTCTATGCCCATTAAAATACCGAATGCGTTGCCTGCCGCCGATATTTTACGGCAGGAAAACATCTTTGTTATGACCGAGGGACGCGCTTTAAATCAGGATATGCGTCCGTTACAGATCCTTCTGCTGAATCTGATGCCCAAAAAGATCGAGACCGAGACCCAGTTTTCTCGTTTGCTCGGCAACACCCCTCTGCAGGTGGAATTGGAGCTGATCCACACCAAAACGCACGAGTCGCAGAATGTTTCCAAGGAGCATCTGCTCTCGTTTTACAAGACCTTTGACGATGTAAAGGATCGCAACTTCGACGGCTTCATCATCACGGGAGCGCCGGTGGAAAAAATGCCGTTTGAAGAGGTGGAATACTGGGACGAGCTGTGCCGCATCATGGAATGGAGCAAGACGCACGTGCAGAGCACTCTGCACATTTGCTGGGGCGCTCAGGCGGGTTTGTACTATCATTACGGCATTGCTAAGCGTTCGTTACCGGAAAAGCTGTTCGGCGTATTTGAGCACCTTGTGGATCACCGTGGGTCTATTCTGTTCCGCGGCTTTGACGATGTGTTCGCCGTGCCGCATTCCCGCCATACTACGGTCCTGCGCGAGGACATCGAGCGGGTGCCGCAGTTGAAGATCCTCGCGTCCTCTCCCGAGGCGGGTGTATATGCGGTGTCCAACGATCAGGGACGGCAGATATTCATTACGGGGCATGTGGAATACGATGCGCTCACCCTGCAGGAGGAGTATCTGCGGGATGTGTCGCAGGGGCGTCCCATTGCTCCGCCCAAGCACTATTATCCGAATGACGATCCGGCGTGCCCGCCGGTCGTGCATTGGCGCTCATGTGCCAATCTTCTGTTCTGCAACTGGATGAACTACTTTGTGTATCAGACAACGCCGTATGATCTGAATATGCTGAAATAAAACGGGTATGTGCCCGTTTGCAAAAGGAAAACGTATGTATCCGTAACGGAATGCATACGTTTTCTTTTGGATATTACGTTACCGAAAAACTGCGCGAAAAAATACCCACCGAGCCGTGTGTCCCAAAAACATAGAAACCCTGCTCAGCAAGGCGGTGCCCTCTCCGGCAGTTTGTACTCCCAACATCTCGTGTCCGTCGTGTCGAAAGCAGGACGGGCGAGGAGGTCTGCAAACCCCGTACCGGAAGTTTATCCGGGCTCCATTCTATATATATGTGGGTCCATTGATTGAGACATCACGCACCAAGCAGGTATTACTCCGCTTTGATTGTATTCTTATTCTACCACAAAATTGCCTGTTTGACAAGAGAAACGCAAAATTATTTTCGGAAATTATCGGAAACGAAGCGCAGCCACGCCGCGCAAAGTCGTTTTCGGTAACGTTACAGAGTGATGTGATCCCGCTGTGCGTCGCGCAGACGGCGGTATAAGCCATCATGCGCCATCAGCTCGTTGTGTGTACCGCTTTCGCTGACCGCGCCGTTTTCCAAAACGAGAATGTTATCCGCATTGCGCACGGTGGAAAGGCGGTGGGCTATGACGATGACCGTTTTCGTTTTGCAGAGACTGTCGATGGATTGTCGGATCATTTCCTCGGTCTCGTTGTCCACGGCTGAGGTTGCCTCATCCAAAATCAGGATGGGAGAGGGACGCAGAAAGGCGCGGGCGATGGCGATGCGCTGCTTCTGTCCGCCGGACAGCTTGGCGCCGCGCTCGCCGACCACGGTATTGTAGCCGTCGGGGAGCATGGAAATGAATTCATCCGCATGTGCCGCGCGTGCGGCTTGGCGCACCCGTTCCTCGGTCGCCTCGGGGACGCCGTAGGCGATGTTGCTCAGGATTGTGCCGTTGAAGAGGAAGGTGTCCTGGAGCACCAGCGACAGGTTGTTGCGCAGGCAGGAAAGGGTCAGTGTACGGATGTCGTGCCCGTCCAAAAGGATCCGACCCTGCGACGGCTCGTAGAACCGCTCCATCAGGGAAGTGATCGTGGTTTTTCCGGCGCCTGTCGTGCCGATGATGGCAGTCATGGTTCCGGGCTTCGCTGTGAAGGAAAGATCACGGAGCACCTGTTTCTCTCTGCCGGGGTAGGAAAAGGTAACATGGTCGAATGTGACCTCGCCCTGCGTCAGTCCGATGTCCTCTGCGTTTTTCGCATCGGTAACAGCGGTCGGCGTGTCCAGCACCTGCAAAACACGTTCACCGGACGCGATACAGTTCTGCACATCCTCGGCGAGACGCGCAAGGGTGGTCAGGGGCGTGTAGAACAGGGAAAGGTACATAAAGAAGCCCACGATATCGGCGGCGTTCAACTGATCGTGCAGGGCGAGCACCCCGCCGATGGCGACCACCAGCACCGTGCCGAAGGAGGTCAGAAATTCTACTGCGGGATTGTAGATGGCATTTGCGAAATTGGCATGGATATTGACCTGCCGATAGGTGTCGCAGTGTCCCGAAAGCTCTCGATGCTCCCGCTCCTCGGCGCAAAATGCCTGAATTTCCTTCATACCCGAGATGCGGTCCTGCATGACGCTGTTCAGCATGCCGAAATGACGGCTGTTGATCTTGAAGAGCGGGCTGACCTTTTTGGAAAACAGGGTGCTTGCGTACATGACGAGGGGGACGGGGATCAGCGTGATGGCGGCAAGCAGAGGATTTATGGTGAAGAGCATGACCGCCACGCCGATGATGATGACGAAATTGGAGATGAGATCGGGCAGGGTATGAGCGATGAGCACCTCAAGTGTGCGGGTGTCGGTCAGGACGCGGCTCATGATGTCGCCCACCTGATTCTCCGAGTACCATTGGGGCGTGAGTGTTTGAATGTGGTCGTACACACGCAGGGTCAGCGCGGGGACGTAGCTCCACGCGGCGACATGCGCCTGCCACATGGCAAGGAAGCGCATGACCGCGCGCAAAATGTAGGTGGCGGTCAGCACAAGTGCAAATATGAGGATCATCCTGCCCGAATCCTCGGACGGATGCTGTAATTCCGCCGTGACCAAACGGACAATGGCGGGTGTGAACAGGTTCATGACCGCGCCCACGATGAGCACAGCCACGGTCAGAAAAAGAGTGCCTCTCCACGGCTTTGCATAGCGGAGCAGGCGTTTGACGGTGCGGGACATATGTAGACCTCCGGAATGACGGAAATTCCGATCTGATTTTACGGTTTCATTTTTTGGGGGATGCGTGTGGAAAAGGGAAGGGAAGCCGTGCAGGGCGGTGCATGAAAAGAAAATCAGGACTGCGGCAAAGAGGCGAATGCCCTTGCAACAGTCCTGTTTCTGCCTCAGTCGTTTTCCGACTTTTCCTGTAACTTCTCCTGCGCTTCTTCCTTCATTTGGTCGAACAGAGAAATGTTTTGTGCCTCGTCACGAAGCACCAGACGGGGGGGCGCATGGTCGGTCACGGTTTCCTTGGTGATGATCACGCGGCTGATATCCTTGCGCGACGGAACGTCGTACATAATATCCATCAGCACGCTTTCCATAATGGCGCGAAGTCCGCGTGCACCGGTATTCCGCTCAATGGCAAGCTCGGCGATGGCACGCACCGCATCGTCCTCGAATACAAGATCGACGCCGTCGAGTGAGAAGAGCTTGGCGTATTGGCGCACCAGCGCGTTTTTCGGCTCGCGCAGGATGCGAACCAGCGCATCGTTGTCCAGAGGATCCAAGGTCACAATGACGGGAAGTCTGCCCACAAGCTCGGGGATCAGACCGTATTTTACAATGTCGTGCGGGATCACGTTGCGGTATGCCGATTTTTCCTGCTTTTCGCTCTTGCTGAGCACCACACCGTTGAAGCCGATGGTGGAACTGCCCTGACGGCTCCGGATAATGGACTCCAGATTATCGAATGCGCCGCCGCAGATGAACAGAATGTTTTCGGTATTGATCTGAATGAATTCCTGATTGGGGTGCTTGCGTCCGCCCTGGGGCGGTACGTTGGAAACGGTACCCTCGAGGATCTTCAAAAGGGCTTGCTGAACGCCCTCGCCTGATACGTCGCGCGTGATGGAGCGGTTTTCCGATCTGCGGGATATCTTATCGATCTCATCGATATAGATGATGCCCTTTTCGGCAAGCGCCACATCGTAGTCCGCCGCCTGAATAAGACGCAGGAGGATGTTTTCCACGTCCTCGCCCACATACCCCGCTTCGGTCAGCGTGGTGGCGTCCGCAATGGCAAACGGCACATGCAGGGTACGTGCCAGCGTCTGCGCAAGATAGGTTTTGCCAACGCCGGTGGAACCGAGCAGAAGCACATTGCTTTTCTGAATCTCAACGCCGTCCTTGTCCTTCTTTGCGCGACGGGAACGGGGCGTTTTTTGCAAAATGCGTTTATAGTGATTGTACACCGCTACCGACAGAACGCGCTTTGCCTGATCCTGCCCGATCACGTATTCGTCCAGCGATGCCTTGATCTCGGCAGGCTTGGGAAGGGTCTCCATGGTCAGCCCGGTCTGACGGTCGGCGTGGTTCACATGGGTCTCAATGATCTGATTGCATGCGTCCACGCAGTAATTGCAGATGATCGCTCCCGTCGGGGAAGGGATGAGAAACTCTACTTCGTTTTCATCCCTGCCGCAAAAGGAGCAGTGCTTGCGTTCCGAGGAACCTCGGTTGTTAGCATTAGCCATAATGTTTCCTTACCTTACGGAGAGAAATCGGATCAGATGCGCTTTTCCACAACGCGGTCGATCAAACCGTATGCAGCGGCTTCCGCCGCGCTCATGAAATTGTCCCGCTCC
>CABUHM010000125.1:0-4907 GCA_902491355.1 uncultured Eubacteriales bacterium | reverse complement strand
TGCTTGATCATAACGTTCTCCTTTTGATGCCGCGACTGTGACGGCACGGATTCAATATTCGACCGACGCCGAACGGATTGTGGTCTGCCGACGCGCAGGGATGAGTTTCGCTGAAAAAAGCGCCCTGACGGACGCTTCCTTCTGGTGCTCCTGCGGAGATTCGAACTCCGGACACCTTGATTAAAAGTCAAGTGCTCTACCTACTGAGCTACAGGGGCTTGTCGCTCTGCGACTTTGACATTATAGCATATAGGGAAGAATTTGTCAAGTACAAAGCGCCGTTTTTTGAAAAAAGATGTCAGACATCCGACGTTTTCCGCCCGATAAAGCATTCCCGTCCCGCCTTGATGTCATACCGTTTTAACTTCTTGTAAATTTGGAATTATTATCCTGTAATCTCTTGAATTTTTGCAAAAAATGTGGTATACTAATCTAAATTTTGTTTCAGTGTTATCGTAACGGCGGAATCGCGGTTCTGCCGATGCGGTAATTGAAATTTGAGTCTGGGGGGGATACCTTGATGTTAACGGGTCATGACTGGAGCGTAGTCGGGATCGGCATTCTGACGGTGTTTGTGGGACTGATCTGCATTATTGCAATCTGTTACCTGAGCAGTGCCTTTTTCCGAGGGAAAAAGGAATCGAAAGCCGCCGCGCCGGCTCCGCAAAACACGGCTGTCAAAGCGACGTCGGAAACGTCTGCGGACATTCCGAATCGCCGCGAATTCATTGCCGCCGTTTCCGTAACTCTTGCCGAAGAGCTGGGAACCGACGTGAGAGCCATTCGTATTATTTCGGTCAAAAAACTCTGAGCTTTGCTTGCTATGAAAGGAATGCATTATGAAAAAGTATAAGGTAAATGTTAACGGTTCTCTGTATGAGATCACTCTTGAGGTTGTGGACGATGTTGCGCTTCCAGAATCCGCGCCTGCCGCACAGGCTACTGCCCCCGCCGCGTCCGCCGCTCCCACCGCACAGCCCGCGCCCTCTTCCGAGGCAGGTGCAGGTACACAGATCAACGCGCCCATGCCCGGCACCATTCTTTCGGTTTCGGTCGCTAAGGGCGACACCGTGAAAAAGGGTCAGGTGCTTGTGATCCTGGAAGCCATGAAAATGGAAAACGAGATTATGTCCCCCTGCGACGGAGTCATTACCTCCGTCAATGTGGCACAGGGTGCCGCCGTGGATACCGGTGCACTGATCTGCTCCATTCAGTAATCGAGGTGTCGTTATGACAGAGTTTCTGAAAACCACCGGTTTTTACATGCTGTTTTCCAACATCGGTGAAAACTGGCGTGCACTTGTCATGATCCTGGTGGCTCTTTTCCTTCTGTGGCTCGGAATCAAAAAGAAGTTTGAGCCGCTTTTGATGGTCGGCATCGCCTTCGGCGTGCTTTTGACCAACCTGACCTATTTTACGGGTACGGATGCTATGTACCACTCCGACCTCTGGAGCGCTTTCATGGATCCCAATAACGCCGCGTACCATAGCTACGGTGCCATTCTTTCCAACGGCGGTCTGCTTGACATTCTCTATATCGGCGTTAAGACCTGCCTGTATCCCTGCATCATCTTCATCGGTGTGGGCGCTATGACCGATTTCGGTCCGCTGATCGCCAACCCGAAGAGCCTTCTTCTCGGTGCCGCCGCACAGATCGGTATTTTTGCCACCTTCATCGTTTCCATTCTGCTCGGCTTTACCTCGCCGCAGGCAGGCTCTATCGGCATTATCGGCGGTGCGGACGGTCCTACCGCTATCTTCACCTCCACAAAGCTCGCGCCCGAACTGCTCGGTGCCATCGCCATTGCCGCATATTCGTATATGGCACTGGTTCCTGTGATCCAACCGCCTATTATGAAGCTGTTGACCACGAAAAAGGAACGCTCCATCGTCATGAAACAGCTTCGTCCCGTTTCCAAGACCGAAAAGATCGTTTTCCCCATCGTTGTGGTGATCTTTGTGGCGCTCCTCGTGCCCTCTGCCGCACCGCTTGTGGGCTGTCTGATGTTCGGTAATCTGTTGCGCGAGACCGGCGTGACCGAGCGTCTTTCCAAGACCGCACAGAACGAATTGATGAACATTGTCACGCTCTTCCTCGGCATCAGCGTTGGCGCAACGGCGACTGCCGATAACTTCCTCAAGCCCGAGACCCTCAAGATCATTGTGGTCGGCGTGGTTGCGTTCGGTGTGTCCACTGCCGGCGGCGTCCTGCTTGCCAAGGTCATGAACCTGTTCATCCGCAAGGAAGAGAACAAGATTAATCCCCTTATCGGTTCTGCCGGTGTGTCGGCTGTGCCGATGGCGGCGCGTGTATCCCAGAAGGTCGGTCAGGAGGAAAATCCCGGCAACTTCCTTTTGATGCATGCCATGGGTCCGAACGTTGCGGGCGTTATCGGTTCGGCAATTGCCGCCGGTGTCCTGATCGCAATGCTGGGCTGATTCTAAATTGAAGCCGTCAAAAACGGCATGGAGATATACTATGGAAAAGAAACCGTTGTTTATCACAGATACCATTCTGCGTGATGCCCACCAGTCTCAGGCGGCAACCAGAATGCGTTTGGAGGATATGCTTCCGGCGTGTGAGTTGCTTGACAACATGGGCTATTGGTCCATTGAGTGCTGGGGCGGCGCGACGTTCGACTCCTGCATGAGATTCTTAAACGAGGATCCGTGGGAGCGTCTGCGCGCCCTGCGCCGTGCAATGCCGAAGACGAAGCTACAGATGCTCGTCCGCGGGCAGAATATTCTCGGATATAAGCATTATGCCGACGACGTGGTGGATGCCTTCTGCAAAAAGTCCATTGAAAACGGAATTGACGTGGTTCGTATCTTTGACGCACTGAACGATGTCCGCAATCTGAAACAGGCAATGGACAGCGTCAAGAAATACGGCGGCACCGTCGAGGCGGCAATTTCCTATACCACAAGCCCTGTTCACAACGAGCAGTATTTTGTGGAGCTTGCCATGAAGTTGGAGGAAATGGGTGCGGATATCATCTGCATCAAGGACATGGCGAACCTACTGTTGCCTTACGATGCATACTCCCTTGTGAAAAAGCTCAAGGAGCGCGTCAGCGCCCCCATTCATCTGCACACTCATAACACCACCGGTACGGGCGACATGTGCTACCTGATGGCGGCACAGGCGGGCGTGGACATTGTGGATACCGCTCTTTCGCCCATGGCGAACGGCACGTCACAGCCTGCCACCGAGGCACTGGTCGCAACCCTGCGCGGTACCGAGCGCGATACCGGACTGGATCTGGCTCAGCTGAGTCAGGCGGCAGCACATTTCCGCAAGGTTGCCGACAAGCTCAAGGCGCAGGGAATACTTGACCCCAAGGTTCTGAACGTGGATACGCAGACCCTTCTGTATCAGGTTCCCGGCGGCATGCTCTCCAATCTGTTGTCGCAGTTGAAGCAGGCAAAAGCCGAGGATAAGTATTACGATGTGCTGGCAGAGGTCCCGAATGTGCGCCGCGATTTCGGCTATCCGCCGTTGGTGACGCCGACCAGTCAGATCGTCGGCACACAGGCGGTTTTGAACATTCTGTCCGGCGAGCGCTACAAGATGGTCACCAAGGAATCCAAGGCACTCCTGCGCGGCGAATACGGTCAGCTCCCGGGCGAGGTGAACGAAGAGGTTCGCCGTCATGCCATCGGGGATGCCGAGGTCATCACCTGCCGTCCTGCCGATCTGATTCCCCCCGAGTTGGAGGAGTACCGCAAGCAGGCGGGCGATCTGGCAAGGTGTGAAGAGGATGTCCTCTCCTATGCACTGTTCCCGCAGGTCGCGGAGAAATTCCTCCGTCAGAAATATCAGCCCAAGACCGACGAGGCTTCGGTTGACGCGGACGGCGTGCGCGAGCTGAAGGTGCTTGATCTCTCGGAGAACGCCTGACGCGCGGCGACAGCCGCCTGCCACTCGGTACTGATGTAAGACAGTTGCCGCCGATCATACGGCGATACAGCGGTGCCGTCTGTTCTGTTTCTCATAGCGGAACAGACGGCACGCTCCTGTTATCTTTGGTATTTTCCGATTTTTTACTTTTTTTCGCAGAACCCCTTGATTTTTTTTATACTTTGTGGTATAATAACATCGTTTCGGGGACTTAGCTCAGCTGGTTAGAGCGCATGCTTGACATGCATGAGGTCACTGGTTCGATCCCAGCAGCCCCCACCATCATTACTCCACGATGTGGAACACACTTTGAAACCCCTTGATTTTCAAGGCTTTACGCCCAAAGGGACAAAAAATGACCGGTGGGCTAAAGCCGATACGGGGTAAGCAGGAAAGCGGGAGTCAAAAAGGCTTCCGCTTTCCTGCTTTTTTAGCTTAGGTCGGCAGTTTTGTTCGCAGAATGGCTGAAATCTTCGGAAAAAATTCGAAATCAGGCGAAAAGGGATTGTATTTGTCACGATTTTATGCTATACTATATACAATAGTAGAGTCACGCGGAGGACTCTCCGCTTTCCAAAATATCGAGGTGAAGAAAAAGCGCAAAGCGAGGACGAGGCTATGACGATGCACAGAGGTACAACTGCATCCTTCGAGCGGTGTGTGACCGCTTTCTTGTCGTGCCTATTCAGTCCGCTCGGTAATTTCACAGGGTTGTTATGTCAGAAGGCAGAGTGCGTGTGCACCCTGCCTTCTTGTTTATTCCGTGCCTGCTTTTCCATGAGCGAATGCCGTTTTCAACCAATAAAAACTTAAAAGCAGTATCTTTCCATTAAAAAGATTTTTTGCGAGGTGTACAAAATATGTTGCTTGAACTGAAAAACATCGACAAGTCTTTCGGCGAAAAGAAAGTTCTCAAGGGAGTTTCGTTTGTCGCAGAAAGCGGAAAGGCGTTTGGGTTGCTCGGAAGAAACGGCGCCGGAAAAACAACCTCTATCCGTATTCTGAT
>CABUHM010000124.1:0-4968 GCA_902491355.1 uncultured Eubacteriales bacterium | reverse complement strand
CACCGCCTCGGCGGAGCCGCCCACGTCAGCCTTCACAATGATCTTCAATTCCTTGGTGCCCTCGGCAATCTGCGCAAACAGATCGTCCAGATTGACCTTGGAATTTGCCTTGAACTGTGCTTCCTTAATGGACGCACGGCGCTGATCTGCCAGCGTGCGCGCCATTCTTTCGTCCTCGACGGCATTGAACTCGTCGCCCGCTTCGGGAACCTCGTCCAGACCGATGATCTCCACCGGCACGGACGGACCTGCTGCCTTGAGCTGTCTGCCCTTATCGTCTGTCATGGCACGGACACGCCCCACCGCAGTACCCGCGATGACCACGTCGCCGCTGTTGAGCGTACCGTTCTGCACAAGTACGGTCGCCACTGGACCGCGGCCGCGATCCAGCTTTGCCTCGATGACGATACCCTTTGCGCGGCGATTGGGGTTCGCGCGCAGATCCTTCATTTCGGCAACCAGCAGAACGCTTTCCAGAAGGTTATCGATGCCCATACCCGTCAGTGCGGAGACAGGCACGCAGATCACGTCGCCGCCCCACTCCTCGGGAACGAGATTATACTGGGTGAGCGCCTGCTTAACCTGATCGGGGTCGGCGCCCGGCTTATCCATTTTATTGATAGCGACCACGATATCCAGACCTGCGTCCTTTGCGTGGTTGATGGCTTCTACGGTCTGCGGCATGATGCCGTCGTCGGCGGCGACCACCAGAATGGCGATGTCGGTCGCCTTTGCGCCGCGTGCACGCATGGCGGTGAACGCCTCATGACCGGGCGTATCCAAGAAGGTGATATCCTTACCGCCGATATTCACGCGATATGCGCCGATCGCCTGTGTGATACCGCCCGCCTCGCCGGAGGTCACATTGGTGTTCCGAATCTTATCGAGCAGGGAGGTCTTACCGTGGTCAACGTGACCCATCACGCACACGACGGGAGCGCGCGGCACCAGAGATTTCTCGGTGTCCTCTTCCTCCTTGAACAGACGGTCTTCGATGGTGACCACCACCTCGCGGGTCGCCTTGATGCCCATTTCGTCGGCGATCAGGAATGCGGTGTCGTAGTCCACTACCTGATTGACGGTCGCCATAACGCCGAGCATGAAGAGCTTTTTGACCACCTCAGCCGCCGTAATCTTTAAGCGGGAGGCAAGCTCGGATACCATGATCTCGTCGGGCAGGGTGATCGCCGTGGGTGCGTAATGCACCGGCTCCGAGCGCTGTGTGCGGCGCTGACCGCGGTTATCGCGTCCGCGCATGCCGCCGCCCTGACCCTTTTTGCCGAATTTCTTAGTGTTACTGCCGTAATCACGCGAGCCGTACTGTGCCACCGTAGTGGACTTGAACTCGTACTTGGAAAGATCCACCTGGGTGGTACGGGTATCCACAATACGCGTCTTTCCCTTGTTCCGATCGGTCTCGGCGGTGATCACGGTGGAGGCAGTCCCCGTTGCGGGCGCGGGACGGTTGTTCTGCGGCTTCTGCGGCTTTTGCGGCTTCTGTGCCTTCTGCGCATTGTCCAGCGGCTTTGCATTTGCAAACTGCTGAAGGCGTTGCTTCTGCTTTTCCTCGCGGCTCATGGGAGGCTGAACGTTGAATTTCTTTGCGTCGTTCTTCGGC
Organism: uncultured Eubacteriales bacterium; assembly: GCA_902491355.1. Classification (GTDB taxonomy): domain Bacteria; phylum Bacillota; class Clostridia; order Oscillospirales; family CAG-272; genus UMGS2055. The sequence continues at coordinate 3,350 of CABUHM010000124.1, read as the reverse complement.
TCTGCCTTCTTTTCCTGCGCGGCGGGCGCAGCCGTCTTGGGCTTCTGGGCGCGGGCTTCTTGGGCTGCGGAGGCGTGGCATAGGTCTTGCCGTCCAGATAGTCATTGATGTCTTTGACCTGATTGCGTTGGGTCAGGACATTCATCACATAGCTGAATTCGTCCGGCTCCAGCACCGCCATATGGGTGCGTCCCTCCAGACCGATGTCGCTGAGGATGTCGAGGATATCCTTGCTTTTGATCCCCATGTCCTTTGCCATTGTATTGATGCGATATTTTTGTGTTGCTGCCATACATTGCACCTCCTGTGAATCAATCCGCTTGACCGGCACCGCCGCGCGGGTGGGAAACAATTGAAGAACCGACATTCGCCGGCGTATCCGGAAAATACCGGAGCAGGGCATCCGCAAATCCGCGGTCGGTCACGGCGACTGCCGCCACCGCGCTCGCTTTTCCGCAGGCGTGTGACAATTCGTCCATGGAAATATCCGTCACGACCCGCATGACCCCGTAATATATACAGCACTGAGACAGTCTCTTTTCGGTGTTCGCCGAAATATCGGACGCGCACAGCACAAGGCGGCATCTGCCCTCCCGCACTGCCTGCGTAACCAACTCCGTGCCCAAAACGGTCTTTTGCGCCTTGCGGGCTATTCCCAAAAGACCGAGAAGCTTCATTTTCTCATTTTGCTGCATCTGCCGAACCCAGCTCCTGTTCCAACGCGTTGTAGACCTCGTCCGGAATCACACAGTCCAGATTCCGCTCCAAACGCTTTGCCCGACGCGCCTTTTTCAGACACGCGGCACTGCGGCACAAATAAGCGCCTCTGCCCGATTTCCTCCCCGTGAAATCCAAGGAAATTTCGCCCTCGGGAGAGCGAACCACGCGCAAAAGCTCCGCCTTCGGCTTGACCTCTCCGCATCCGGTGCAGGTGCGCTCCGGAATTCGTTTCTGACCCTTCACTGCTTGCGGCATATATTCTTCCCTGCCAAATCCTGTTACATTTTGATGTCGATCTTATAGCCTGTGAGGCGCGCCGCCAGACGGGCGTTCTGTCCCTCCTTGCCGATGGCAAGGGAAAGCTGGTCGGCGTCCACGATCACACGGCACGATTTGTCGCCCTCGGGAGAGAGGATGACCTGACGCACACTTGCGGGAGCCAGTGCCGACTTGATGAATTCTGCGGGATCCTCACTGTATTTCACAATGTCGATCTTTTCGCCGCGCAATTCCTCCACGATGCTGTTGATACGCATACCGTGATTACCGATACATGCGCCGATGGGATCCACGTTCTCGTCGCGGCTGTACACCGCCATTTTGGTGCGGGAGCCCGCCTCGCGGATCACGTTGCGGATGATCACCGTGCCGTCCTGAATTTCGGGGACTTCAAGCTCGAACAGTCTCTTCACCATGCCCGGATGTGTACGGGACAGGGTCACGAGCTGTCCGCGCGTTTCCTTGTTTACCTCCATGACGAACACCTTGATGTGCTGTCCTTCGGTGAAGGTCTCGCCCGGGATGCATTCGTTCTGCGGGAGTGCCGCAATGGATGTTCCCGTGTCCACGATCACACTGCCCGAAACGGGATCGATCCGCTGCACGGTGGCGGTAATGATGCTTTCCTTCTTATTTTCATATTCCTTAATCATCATGCCGCGCTCCGCCTCGCGAATGCCCTGAATGATGACCTGCTTTGCGGTCTGTGCGGACAGGCGGCGGAAGTTCTTGGTCTTCATCTCCACCTCGCAGATGCCGCCCAACTCGTATTTCTTCGACTGCTTGCGTGCATCCTCCAGCGAGATCTGGGTCTTGGGATCCTCAACGGTCTCCACGATCTCAAGCTGCTGGTAAACCTTCACGTCCTTCTTCTCGGGGTCGAGCACCACGCGCACATTGGTTCCGGCGCCGTCCTGCTCACGCTTGTACGCGGAGATCAGCGCCGCCTCCACGCGCTCCATCATATATTCCTTGGGAATGCCCTTTTCCTTTTCCAGCAGATCCAGGGCGTCGAAAAATTCCTGATTCATTGAATGACCGTACCTTTCTTTCAATATGCCATGCTTCTGTTTTTCGGTTAAAAATGCAATCACGATGCTGCGCATGCAGCGCATGCACGCACAGGCGCGCTGCCGTCTTACGAAAAATCGGCTTCAAAATCGTAAACCGTGTTCATGCGGCTGATCTCGCGAAAGGGGATGGCAAGCGGGGCTTCTCTTCCCTCCACCGCAAGAGACACGATATCCGTATCCGCATCGTAGCCGGAAAGGACTCCCGTCCACACCTTCGCGCCCTCGAGAGCGGTGAACAGCTTGGCACAGACCTTCTGCCCCATGCACGCCCGAAGATGTTCCGGAGTACGGCAGACACGCTCCGCGCCGGGAGAGGACACCTCAAGCCGATAGGACTGCTCGATGGGGTCTGCCTCGTCCAGCATGGGATCAATGGCGCGGTGAACCCGTTCGCAATCGTTGATGTCCACGCCCTCGGGTTTATCGATGGTGATCCTGAGATACCACTCCGACCCCTCCTTCACGAACTCCACGTCCCACACGGAACAGCCGAGCGCCGTGATCGTAGGCTCCAACAGCTCGCGTACCACCGCCGCAGTATTCTTTTGTGCTTTCGCCATACGGTTCTCCTCCCTGCGGCTTCGCATCCTGCCGCCGTATAAAACCGAAAGAGCAGGAACAATCCTACTCTTTCTATCCTACACTATTTACCTTAATCAGTATACCACACCGCGAGAAAAAAAGCAAGTGTTTTTTGAAATTTTTCTCATTATTTGCAAAACTACCCCCTCTTGTCGCAGTGCCGGCGGACTGTGCCCCCTGATTCGATCAAAGGTTAAGCATCAAGTTATTGAAATTCATTTCCTTTGCCCGCTTAGAGCAGGTGAACCAGTCAACGATCGTCAAAATGCCGCAGACACCGCCGGTTAGGAGCTTCAGGATGCCCATACCGGTATCGCCGAGCATAAAACGGTCGATGCCGAAACCGCCGAGAAGGATAGAAATCAACAAAATCGTGGTAGGATCCTTCAACTCGACGGCGGAAAGAACCGCAAATTTGGACTCGTCCGCCGCGAGCAGCTTTTCTCGCAGGAGAACGACCTTTTCTACCGGGATGTACTTCTGATTGGTTATGATAAACATATCGACCTTGCTTGCGTCCATAATGAATCCTCCGAATGATAATGATTTGAATTACTTATCACACGCCCGCAGGGGCGTATCACACTACGGTACGGTAAAGTCGATACCCAAACAGAAGCACGGCAAAGCCGATGCACCCCGCAAGCAACCGTTTTTGGGTCTTGGGGCGGAACAGTCCGGTCGTGAAATTCACGG
>CABUHM010000123.1:0-5000 GCA_902491355.1 uncultured Eubacteriales bacterium | reverse complement strand
GCAGATGATCGCGCGCATTGCGACCGACTTTCCGTCAAAATTCGGCATCCCGCGCCAAAGCGGACTGGTGCCCGAGACGGTGGGTGAGATTCGGTTTGAGCCGAAATTCAGGGATCCGTCGGCAGTTCGTGAATTGGAGCAGTTTTCCCATTTGTGGCTCCTGTGGGTCTTTTCCGAGTTCGTGAGGGAAGGGGAGGCATGGAGTCCCACGGTTCGCCCGCCGCGTCTCGGCGGCAATCGCAGGGTGGGGGTGTTTGCCACCCGCTCCCCGAACCGTCCGAACCCCATCGGGCTGTCGTGCGTCCGTTTGCTCGGAACGGAAAATACCGAGCAGTACGGCACGGTGATCCGCGTTGCGGGCGCCGATCTCATGGACGGAACGCCCATTCTCGATATCAAGCCGTATCTGCCCTTTGCCGACGCCCATCCCGAGGCGTCCGGCGGGTTTTCCGAGACGGCGCGCGGGCATTCGCTCCGCGTGGTGCTCCCGCGCGAGCTTGGGGAAATTCTGCCCGCACAGAAGCGGGACGTTCTGTTTCGGCTCTTGGAGCAGGATCCGCGCCCGTCCTATCATCACGATCTGTCGCGCGTGTACGGGTTTCCGTTTGCTGGATACGAGGTTCGGTTCACGGTGGACGGCGATGTGCTGTCCGTTTGCGAGATCGTGCGGCTCGGAAATTGACGCGCCGTCGATCTGTTGCTTTTTCTGATTTTTGATTCAGGTGATTCGGAGGCTGTATTATGTATTATCCCTATCTCGACTGGACGTACATTGTCCTGGTTCTTCCTGCCGTATTGTTTGCCATGTGGGCGAGCTTTTACGTGCAGACCACCTTTCGGCGGTATTCATCCGTCCCCAATTCGCGCGGCATGACGGGCGCACAGGCGGCAAGAATGCTTCTGGACGCCAACGGTCTGCATCAGGTTCGCGTGGAGCGGATATCGGGCAACCTGACCGACCATTATGACCCCAAGCAGAAGGTGATCCGCCTGTCCGATTCCGTGTACGACGCAAGGTCGTGCGCGGCAGTAGGCGTGGCGTGTCACGAGGCGGGGCACGCGGTGCAGGACGCAACCGATTATGCACCCCTGCGCTTCCGTAACGCCATCATTCCTGCAACGAACATCGGCTCTAAGCTGTCCCTTCCGCTCATTGTTATCGGCTTGCTTTTGGTCTATGTTTCGCAGCTCGGCATTTACATTGCATATCTCGGTGTCACATGCTTTGCCCTGAGCACGATTTTTCAGCTTGTGACCCTGCCCACCGAGTTCAACGCCTCCCGACGCGCCGTGCAGGCGTTGGAGGATAACGGCGTGGTCGCGGATGAAGAACTGCGCGGGACAAAACGCGTTCTCCGCGCCGCCGCACTGACCTATGTCGCCGCTCTTGCCGTGTCCCTGTTGCAGTTGCTTCGACTGCTCATCATCATCGGCAACAATGATAATCGGCGTCGGAGATGAGAAAGCGGCTTGCGGCGCTTCTGCTCCTGTCCCTTGTCCTTGCGCTGACCGCCTGCCGTCCGCACACGGTGCGATACACCGAGACGTATCTCGACTATTTTGATACCGTCTGCACCCTGACCGGAGATGCCGAATCCTATGATGCCTTCCGCGCGGTCAGCGAGGATGTGCGCGCCGTCCTTGAGCGCTATCATCGGCAGTTTGACATTTACCGCGAATATGACGGGGAAAACAATCTTGCCACGCTGAACCGATGCGCGGGGGTGCAGGCGGTTCCTTTAGATGAAGAAATACTGGAGCTTCTGGAATTCGGCATCGATATGTATCGCGTAACGGACGGACAGTTAAATATCTGCATCGGCTCGGTGCTGACCCTTTGGCAAGGCGCGCGGGAAAACGCCCTGCGCGACCCCGAATCCGCCGTACTGCCGAACGCGGACGCATTGCAGGAGGCGCTTCGCCACACCGATATCGACGCGCTTCGGATCGACCGCTCCGCGGGCACGGCTTACATAACCGACCCGCAGACGTCGGTGGACGTGGGCGCGGTGGCAAAGGGTTATGTTGCACAGCGGATCACCGAGCTTCTGCGTGAGGGCGGCAACCGTGCTTATTGCATCAACCTCGGCGGGAATGTGTCCGTCGCGGGCGCAAAGGCGGACGGTGACGCATGGTCGGTGGGGATTCAGGATCCCGACGGGAACGGTGTGGCGCTCACACTGTCCCTGACCGACGGTTCTCTTGTGACAAGCGGCGACTATAAGCGCTTCTTTTGGTATGAGGGAAAGCGATATCACCATATCATTGACCCCGCTACAGGCTATCCCGCAGACCGATACCGCTCGGTGAGCGTTGTCTGCTCGGACAGCGCCACGGCGGACGCGCTGTCAACGGCGCTGTTCTGTATGACGCCGGAGCAGGGAGCGGCGCTGGCGGAAGCCACGGCAGACTGCGAGGCGTATTGGATTCTGTCGGACGGCACCGTGCAGAAAACGTCGGACTTTCCGCTTTTATGAGCCGCCGCATTCCTGCATATGGCGTTACGTCAGGATGATAAAATTCAAAAGGCATGGAATTTTCCGCTTTTTCGGAAGATTTCATGCCTGATTGTTTTGCGGGGATTTTATTTTTGTGATTTATGCACGGGTGTCAGTCTCAGATCTCGTTCCACGCGACCTGTACGTCGTGTCCCCAATCTTCTGAGCCGTAGCATTGAATGGACAGATTATTTGCACACTTCTTTTTCGCGTAATCAATCACGATCGTGCATTCGCGGACCGAGATTATGGCGCAATCCCGTTCGTCGAATTCGATAACGTATTCTTCGCCCTTCAGCATTTTGGGAGGGCAAAGAGGAACGGCGCACAGGATATGGTAGTTTTCGTCTGTCCCGTACACGCAGATAACGTCGGGTTCTTTTTCGATGACTACGCCCATATGCCGTTCGCGAAACATTTTCACCTTATTGCCGAATAAGGTAAATTTGAAGGTATATCGCATAGTGCTTCTGCCTTTCTTTGAAAATTTGGATTTTCGTTTTCGGATTTTCCAGATATCCCGTGTCAGCCGTCATAAGTATGGGACGGTCAAATCACAATGGTGGGATGCTTTTCGGAGGGGCGGTACAGAACCACCTTTTGTCCTATGACCTGCACCGGCTCGGCACCGAGTGCCTCGGCGAGCATTGCGCAGATCTCTTTGGGGGTATAATCGCAGTTGTTGAGGACGTGTATCTTGATCAGCTCGTTTGCCTCCAATGCATCGGAGAGCATTTTCAGCAGGGCGGGGCTTTCCGCACCGCCTTTCCCGATCTGATGCTGTGCCGGTACGGTGTTGGCAAGGGAGCGAAGGTATGCGCGCTGTTTTCCTGTCATGATTTTCGGTTACCTTTTCTGTTGTTTTCTGTCGTTCGGAGAATTGTTCGGGTCGTGTGGGGATCGCCGACATAACGGACGGGGTTACCGTGTTGTGCGCGGTAACCCCGTCGTTCCTATGTTTTGGGTAAGATCGCATTCCGCTTTCCTTCGGTTGTTTCCGCAGGATCACGGAGTCGGATCAGTGCTTTTTCTTCTTCTGCACAAATGCGGCGGGAATGACGGCGCAAAGTGCTACGAGAGCCGCAGAGGAGGAGAACACAACGGAGCCGCATCCGGACTTCTTCTCATCGGAATTATCGCCCGCATTGTCCGCATTGTTGTCCTTGTTCTCGGTCGTGGTGTTGCTCTTGGAATCGGTGGTGACCTTCGGCTCATCGGAGCCGGTGTCCTTGGGATCCTCGGTGGTGCCGCCGTTGTTATCGGTGGTCACCTCGGGGGTGGTCACATCACCCTGTTTGTCATCGGTGGTCACTTTGGAGTCATCGGTGTCGGGGGTGTTGGGGGTATGGTTGCCAGAGCCTTCGATCAGGGTGAGCTGATCGTAGTTTACGGTCTTATTCCAGCTACCGAGCTGATCCTCGTTGCCGTAAACGATGTACTCTCTGCCTTCCTTGCCGTCTGCATCGTCATTGATGGCAAAAACGATGCCGATGGTCTTGCCGGCTTCCATGGGGGAGTATTCGGTGCCGAACGGGATCTGATATTCCACGGCATAGCCGCCGTCGATATCACGCACGAAGAATTTAGCGGAATCGCCGTACATCTCGTACCAGTAGCCGTAGCCTGCCATGTCGGTTTCCAGATAGCCTGCGGTGAACTGACCTGCATCGGAGTTGATGGTCTCCTGACCGTCCTGCGCGTTCGGAAGGTCGATGATGACCTCGGTGGAGTCGGTGCGGTATACACCTACATTAGATCTTGCCTCGGAGCGGACTGCATCCTGTACCTCAAAGTAGACATACAGATAACCGTCGTCCCACAGGCAACGTGCCTTGCCGACTGCGTTGCCGATGTTGCCGCCGGGCCATGCCTGATTTGCTTCATCGTAGACCACATCAACGGTGATTTCGGTAGATTCCAGGTACGCATCGTCCATACGTCCGTCCAGCTTCGGGGTGCCGTAAGCGGCTTCGAGCTTTTTGGGCGTCATAGCGAAGGAAGGAACCGTGAACATGGCGCCGATCATGGCAGCCAGGATCAAAATGGAAAATAGCTTCTTCATTTTGCGTTTCTCCTTTTGAGAATGATAATTTACTATTGTTTTTCACAAAACAATATCTACACTGTCAATGATACTTTATAATTGTGAATTGAAATTAAACCTCAAATGAAATCTGTGTTAATTAGCACAATATTGTTTTGTGACACTGTTACAAATGCGGAAAGCTCTCGAATTCGTTTTTGCTTCGGTTTGCCGAGGCGCGGCGGCGACGGCGCATCATGCGGTACATCACAATGAGGACGCAGACCGCACCCACGGCGATGAGAGAACGGATCACATAGACGGGGATATGGATGCGATTCGTGCCCGTGTAGCGGATGCGTTCCTCGTCAAACAGGCGGCGCAGATAATCCTCGGTATAGTTTTGGGAGTGCACCGAGACATCGGACAGCACAAGGGTAGGCTCCCCGATATTATCGGTATTCTCGGACACAATGCGG
>CABUHM010000122.1:0-5029 GCA_902491355.1 uncultured Eubacteriales bacterium | reverse complement strand
GCCCAGATCGTCTTTATTCCCGGCGGATTTTCGGGCGGCGACGAGCCGGACGGAAGCGGTAAATTCATCACCGCATTCTTCCGTAGCGACGCGGTCAAAGAACAGGTGTCCGAATTGCTCGAGCACCGCGACGGTCTGATGTGCGGCATCTGCAACGGCTTCCAGGCGCTCATCAAGCTGGGACTGGTTCCCTTCGGGCGCATCACGGATGCCGACGCTGACAGCCCCACGCTGACCTACAACACCATCGCACGCCATCAATCCAAGATCGTGCGCCCCCGCATCGCCTCCAACCGTTCGCCGTGGCTGTCTGCCACACAGGTGGGCGAGATCTACAGCGTGCCGATTTCTCACGGAGAAGGACGCTTTATCGCCGACGAGGCGCTCATCCGTCAGCTTGCGGCAAACGGTCAGATCGCGACCCAATATGTGGACGAGGACGGAAACGCCACCGCCGATATCCGCTACAATCCGAACGGCTCGCTCTTCGCCGTGGAGGGTATCACCTCCCCCGACGGACGCGTGTTCGGCAAGATGGGACACTCCGAGCGCTATGCGCCAGATCTTTACCGCAACGTTCCAGGATGCTACGATATCCGCATGTTTGAGTCGGCGGTGCGTTATTTCCGCTGATCCCGACCGCTATCGATCGCATTGCATCATATATACAAAAAACGGAGCCGTTACGGGCGAGAATTCCTTCTCACACGTAACGGCTCCGTGCCGTATTGATTTGGAAAAGTTGATCTTATCTGAGTTGCGCGGTCACGCGTTCGCCAGAGCCGCACCGAGCGCACGGCAAGCGGCAAGCGCATCGTCGTCGGGCGCTTCGTTGCAGATCACGAAGTCGCTGACCAGCACCGCACCGTCGGTGTGGCACTGCTCTTCCCAATTTCGCATCCATTCGCCGTCTCCCCAGCCGTAAGAGCCGAAAAGACCGACCTTCTTGCCCTCCAGCTTGGCTTCGCATGCAGAGAACATCGGCTCAAACTCCGAATCCTCCAACTGCTCCGAGCCCATGGACGGGCAACCGAATGCAACGGCGTCAAACGAATCCATCATGGACGCGTCAAACTCCGAGGCGGTCTTGACCGTGACCTCTGCTCCGCTTTCCTTGGCACCGTCCGAAACGGCGAACGCCATGTTTTCGGTGTTGCCGGTACCGCTCCAATAAACCACTGCTACCTTACTCATAATAAACTTCATTTCCTTTCCGTATGGAGATTAATTATATGAACGGCTCACAACGAGCTGATCAAACGAACGGTTTCTGCGGTACACATCCGCATACACTTTTTTGCATTTCCGATAAGCGGAGAATGTCTTTTTGGCGGCGTCCTCGTCCCCGTACACGCACCAGATGCCCACGCATTTTGCACGGTCCGCACCCAGACGCATAAAGCCGTCAACGTCGGCGGCGGGATAGCCGAGGAACAGTCCCACCTCATGCGGGAACGCCTCCTGCGTCTGCAAACGGCGCACAAGCTCCGCTACACAGCGCTCGACGTTTTCCACGGGGTACGCCTTTTCGCACAGGATGTCCCGTGCCGTACCGTCCCGCAGATCGGCGCGAAGTCGATCCGGACGGTATAAATACAGAAGAATGCGCCCTTTCAGGCGTTTTACGGGCAGGATGCGCAGTCCGCGCGGAACCAAAACGGCGTTGAGCCGCCGCAGGGAGGAAAACAGCTCCTCCTTTTGCTCCATGGGACAGCTGAACAGGCTTCCGGTTTTCAGCCCCGCTAAGGTCGGCGAGCACTGCGCCACGATCAATTCATCAGACACGGCTCTGTGCTCCCGCATGGGTATCCAGAATGCTCCGCAGTGCGGACATGGAACCGGTCTGACTGCGCACAATGGGAATGTTGCGCTTCTTTGCCTGTCCCGATGCCAGCTCGAGCATCTTATGAGACATGGTTCCCGTGAACAGCACCAGAAGATCGGGCGTGCCGATGTTGCACATTCCCTTTTCGATTCGGATATACACCTTTGCCTTACAGCGATAGGAGCGGCAAAGCTCCTCATACCGTCTGATCATGCATTCGTTTCCTCCGAGTATTACAACGCTCATTCTTTCGCTCCTTATCTTTTCCCGCGCGGGGTGTTCTATACCTTACGGCGGATACGCTCACATAAATCGCCGCCGTCAATTTCCTTCTATACCCATATTGTGCCAAAAAAACGGAGCCTTTTCCGCTCCAAAAGGAAAGGAAAAGGCTCCGTTCGGACAAATCATTCGCCGTTGCGGTATTCCAGTGGTGTGACGCCCATGATATCACGGAAGGCGCCCGCAAATTTCGAGCCGTTGTCATAGCCCACGCGCCCCGCGATCTCTAATACGCTGAGGTCACCGTGGCGGAGCATATATGCCGCCGTCTGCATTTTTTGGGTTCGGATGTACGTGTAAAGCGGTACGCCGTAGACCGCGCGGAAGCAGTTCTTGATGCCCGTCCCCGACACATGAAAGGCGCGGGAAAGCATGTCCGTGGTCACGCGGGTCTCCATATGCTCGGAGAGATACAGGGAGATCCTGCGGGCGAGCTCGACCTGAGACTGAGAAACCGTGTGGGTGGGCGTTTCGTTTTTCGCCGTGTTCAGCATGCTCAAAAAGAGAAGAAGCTCCAGCACCTTCACCTTGTAATAGCCGCATCGGACGGAGGGCGGCACCGAATACAGCTCGGAGAAGATATGCTCGATGCGCGGATCGGAGCGCGCGATGTAGCAGGAACCGTTTTCGCAAAACTGCCGATACAGGTTCTGCGGGCGCACATTCACGTCCTGCAAAAGACATGACAGACAGGCAGGCGCCACGTCCAAACGGATGGACACCGTGATCCCGTGATAATGCCGCATGGGAAAGCAGGAATCCCGACCGACGACAGGCATCGGCGTCACCGCAAGATCGCCCGCCGTCAGATAGCAGAATTCGTCGCCCTGCGCAAACTCCACCCGCCCCTCGCGGCAATGCGTGATCTCCAAAAGCTGATCCGTCGCGTCCTCCTCGGAACGGCAGGACAGCATATGGGCATCATTATATTTGAGACAAATCCCGGGAAACACCGAATATACCGTGGTTTGCGAATCGCCCGTTTCGTCGGAGAAACGGGTCTCCACGCCGTCGGTCTCAAGCGGCAGAGGCACACAGCCCTCACACCCTTTTCCGTTCACGGAGCATCCCTCCTTTTTTATCATAAAATACGACGCCCGACCGCCTCCCGAAAATGGGCGGCAGATCGGGCGTATGCGACCCATCGGGTCAAAAGAACGTCAAATATCCGAATGGCGGATGCCGACCCCTCAGCCCTTATGGCCGAAGTGACCGAACAGACCCGACTTTTTCTCAGCCTCGCCCACGGTGATCTCACGGACAGTGTAGCCGGTCGCATTCACCACAGATTCCAGCTTCTGCGAATCCAGCTCATCCTCGGACAGAATCACGGTCTCGCCCTTTACATGGGACGAGTTCACCTTTTTCACGTTGAAATTCTGTCGGATGCAGTCATTGACGTGGGACTCACACATGCCGCACATCATACCGTCGATCTTCAAAACCGTTTGAATCATAACCAAATCCTCCGTTTTAATTTGCATTTTGGAGCGGAACACCTGTCGAACCTTGCCTTACTCTGCACCCTTGAGCGCCTCGACCATATCGATCTTACGGTTCTTGCGGGACACCATAAAGCTGACGGCAAGCGACATACCCAAGGTCAAAAGCACGCTCACCGCGCAGGAAGGGAAGCTGATGGAGAGCCGCATTTCGTATTCCCCCGCCAGCGCGCGGAGCAGATAGTCCAGAGTGCCGATGCCTGCCGGCACGCCGATGAGAATGCCCACGACGCTCAGCCACAGATTCTGACCGATCAGGAGTTTTCCGATCTTCCGATCCCGAAAGCCCACAACCTTAAGCGTTGCCATCTCCCGATATCTTTCAGTATAACTCATAATGCCGAGATTGTAAAGTACCACAACACCCAAAATCAGCGCGCCGACGATCAGAATCATGATCATCATGTCCATCAGCTCGGTAAAGCTGTCGAACGAATCAATGATGTTCTGCTTGCTCTGCACGGATTTCACGGCGGTGTCAAGCGGAATGTCACCCTTTTGCGTGTCGGTATATATCGAATCGGGCGTATATTTCAGATGCAGGCTGTCGGCATAGGTATGGGAAATGACGATGTTCTCCGAAACACTGCGGACAACGCCCGCCACCTTGAGCGTATAGCTGTCGTCCGTGCCGTACGGGCTGACCGTAAAGGTATCGCCCGCCTTCAGCTTATATTTTTCCGCGATGCGCAGGCAAATATACGCGCCGTCGTCGCCGAGCGCCGTATATCCCTTGTCCTTTGCGGGGAAGCGCACCCGATCATGCTCCACACTGTATACATCCAAAGAATATGCCGTGCTCTCGAGCTGAACGCTGACCGACGCGCTCCAGTCGCCCTCGTAGCGCTCGATCAGGTCAGTGCGCTGTTCGTCCGTGGCGTCCTCGGAAATATAGATCCTGCTTGCATAGTTGGTGGCGCCGTTATAATAGAGATCCAAAAAGGCGTCCATGGTATCGCCCATGCCGAGCGAGCCGACCATCAATATCATGCCGCCCACAATGCCGATGAGGCTCATCGCCGTTCTGGATTTGTGCCGCATCACGTCACGCAGATTCCAACGCGTGCCGAACGACAAACGGTGAAACCAGCGCGTCCGCTCCGCCAGAAGCGGCTTCATCTTCTTGGGCGTATATGGACGAAGCGCGTCCGCCGCCGTACCGTGAAGCATTTTCTTCACCGAAAGGAAGCCGATGAGGGTAAGCAGTGCGATGATGCCGACGGTGATCACGGCGCAGAACCACGGAAGCATCAGCTTCCACTGCGGCAGATCCATATAAGTGCCCATCATGCCGTTCGGGTTCATCACCATCCACGCGATGCCGTATCCCAGCCCGATGCCGATGATCGAACCCACAATGCTGATCATCAGAGCGTAAGAGGTATAGTGCATCAGAATGCGGTGATCCGGAAAGCCGAGC
>CABUHM010000121.1:0-5060 GCA_902491355.1 uncultured Eubacteriales bacterium | reverse complement strand
TGGAGATAATCATATATGAAAAATTCGTATCCGATTTTGCTCACACCCGAAGAAACCGGCTTCACGGTGTATGTTCCCGATTTTGATATTAACACACAGGGCGACGACTTAACGGAAGCCATCGAAATGGCACGAGACGCCATCGGCATAATGGGCATCGACATGGAGGATGACGGAAAGGTATTACCGATACCCCGCAAGCTCGATGCGGTGAAAACAGCGGTGGGAGAAATCGCAACACTGGTCGATGTTGACTTCGCGGGATATCGACGTAAAAACGAAATGAGAACGGTCAGGAAAAACTGTACGCTTCCGAGTTGGCTCTGCTATGCGGCGGAAAAAGCAAATATCAACTTCTCCCAAGCACTGCAGGATGCGCTTAAACGGGAGTTGAGAATCACCGACAGATGAATCACGACCGAGTAAAAGCCCTGAGGAAATGGGCTTTTGATATCGGGGTAGCATTCAATATCAATTTTTTTTGAAAAGCTATTGACAAACACACGCACCCGATGTATAATGGGAGTAGTATAATTTTCACGAAAGGTTTTATCCGTATGGATTCCGGCGACGGTAATTGTACCAATAGCTCGAACATGAATACATAACAGGGCAGGTCTGCGTCCGTGGATGCAGGCGTGCCTTTTTGCGTATTTTCGCGGAAAACCGAAATCATCATTATTACATTTGGAGGACTATTTTGAACGATCCACTCTTATGGCAGCTCCTGCTGCAAATCCTATTGATCATGCTCAACGCCGTATTTGCCTGTGCGGAAATTGCCGTTCTGTCGGTCAACGAAAACAAGCTCGCTCAGCTTACCGAGGAGGGCAACAAGCGCGCCGTCCGCCTTTCCCGTCTCACCAGTCAGCCCGCAAGATTTTTGGCGACCATTCAGGTAGCAATCACCCTGTCCGGCTTTCTGGGAAGTGCCTTTGCCGCAGACAACTTCGCAAATCGACTGTCGGGATGGCTGGTCAACGACCTCCATGTCCCGATCTCGGAGAACACGATCCGCACTGTCTCGGTCATCCTCATCACGCTCATTCTGTCCTATTTCACCCTGATCTTCGGTGAGCTTGTGCCCAAACGTGTTGCCATGAAAAAGGCAGACCGTCTTGCGCTTGGCATGTCCGCCATGATCACCTTCATTTCCAAGCTGTTTGCTCCCATCGTCGCCCTGCTCACCGCGTCCACCAACTTGGTACTGCGTATTCTGGGCATCGACCCCAATGCCGAGGAGGACGAGATCAGCGAGGAGGAAATCAAACTGCTTGTGGATCGCGGCACCGAAAAGGGCATCCTGACCGATGACGAGCAGGAGATCATTCAGAACGTATTTGAATTCGACGATCTGCCCGTGGGCGAATTCGCGACCCACCGTACCGAGGTCGATCTTCTGTGGATAGACGACTCGCCCGAGCAGTGGGAGACCGTCATCAACGAAACGCGTCACTCGATCTACCCCGTTTGCGGTGAGACTGCCGACGAGGTGGTGGGCATTCTGGATGCCAAGGACTTCTTCCGTCTGCGCGACCGTACCAAGGAGGCGCTGCATCGGTTGGTGCGCCCCGCCTTCTTCGTACCCGAAACCGTAAAGGCGGATCTGCTCTTCCGTCAGATGAAGAAATCCCGCAATCAGTTTGCCGTGGTGCTGGACGAATACGGCGGCATGGTGGGTATTGTGACCATTTACGATCTTGTGGAACAGCTTCTCGGCGACATAGAGCCGGACGAACCGGGCGAGGAACAGCTCCCCGAAATCCAGAAAAACGCCGACGGAACATGGAACATCCGCGGATCTGCCACCATGGACGATGTGGCACAGGAGCTGGGTATCAAGCTCCCCGTTGAGGATTACGAAACCTTCGGCGGCTACGTATTCGGTCTTTACGGTCAGGTACCCGATGACGGAACCACCTTCTCGCTGACAGCCGAGCCGCTTCTCATCGACGTTTTAAGCATTCAGGATCACAAGCTGGAAATGGCGCGCGTCACCGTGGAGGAAAAGCAGGACGAGGAAGAAGAAAAAGAGGACGGGCAGGATTGAGCGCCGTCCGATGTAAATGTGAATAATTTTGGCAAAAGACGTAAAAAACCGAAACCGCAATTGACAAAGAATGAAAGCTATGTTATAATTACATCGTGATATAGATGTTCTTTGTGACTGACGGATAAGTGGAGCATACCACATGAATCAAAGAACAGTTTTACGCCGACCGTCTGGGCACTCTTATCCTTTGCCGGGTAAGTGTGCCCTTTTGAGTTTTGGAGGTTTTTCCATGAAAAAAATTGCCATCATAATGGGCAGCGACAGCGATCTTCCGATCGTCAAAAAAGCGGCGGATACCCTGTCCGCATTCGGCGTACCCCATGAGGTACATGTTTTTTCGGCGCACCGCACTCCCGCCGAGGCGAAGCAGTTCAGCGAAACCGCACGGGAAAACGGATTCGGCGCCATCATTGCCGCCGCAGGTATGGCGGCACATTTGGCGGGAGCTATTGCGGCAAATACCACGCTTCCCGTCGTGGGCATTCCGATCCAGTCAGGCGCAATGGGCGGCATTGACGCACTTCTCTCCACCGTACAGATGCCTTCGGGGATTCCCGTTGCAACGGTGGCGGTCAACGGTGCAGTCAACGCCGCTTTGCTGTGCATTCAGATCCTTGCCGTCACCGACAATGACCTTGTTCAAAAGCTGGATGCCAAGCGGGCGGCGGATGCACAGGCAGTGAGAGAAAAAAATCAAGCCATAGAAAACCAGTTTCAGATGTAACGGAGGTATCAAACGATGGAAAAGAAAGAACAGCTCTACGAGGGCAAGGCAAAAAGGGTTTACGCAACCGAGGATCCCGCTCTGGTGATCGTCTCATATAAGGACGACGCCACCGCGCTTGACGGCTTGAAAAAGGGCACCATTGCCGGCAAGGGCGTGATCAACAACAAGATGTCGAATTACCTTTGCCGTCTGCTTTCGGAGCACGGCATCCCCACGCATTACGTGGAAGAACTGAATGACCGCGACACCGTTGTGAAAAAGGTCTTCATCGTACCCCTCGAGGTCATTATCCGCAACATCTCCGCAGGCTCGTTCTCCAAGCGCTACGGCGTGGAGGAGGGCATCGTTTTCGAGCATCCCACCATTGAATTTTCCTATAAAAACGACGATCTGCACGATCCGCTCATCAACTCCTATCATGCCGTCGCCCTGAAGCTGGCGACCCCCGAGGAGATTGAAACCATCAAATCCATGGCGTTCCGCATCAACGAGATTCTTCGGGAGTATTTCCTTTCCCTGAAAGTCAAGCTGGTGGACTTCAAGCTGGAATTCGGCAGACTGGCAGACGGCACCATCGTGTTGGCAGACGAAATTTCCCCTGACACCTGCCGCTTCTGGGATGCGGATACCAACGAGAAGCTGGACAAGGATCGCTTCCGCCGCGATATGGGCGGCGTGGAAGACGCATACAACGAAATGATGAAACGGGTTTTCGGCAACTGAGTCCTCGGGAGGGAAAAATGGGATATTTACGAGAGGAATGCGGCGTTTTCGGCGTGTATTCTCCTGAAAAGTGCGATGTGGCAAGCACGGTGTACTACGGTCTGTTCGCCCTACAGCACCGTGGACAGGAGTCCTGCGGCATCGTGGTCAACGACGACGGCGTGTTCTGCGATTATCGCGACATCGGCTTGGTCAACGACGTGTTTAAGCCCGAGACCCTGCATCGGCTCGGTGAGGGCAACATCGCAGTCGGGCATGTGCGCTACGGCACCACAGGCTCCAACGACCGCGCCAACGCACAGCCCATTGTGGTCAACCACATTAAGGGCAGAATGGCGCTGGCACATAACGGTAATCTGATCAACTCAGGAGAACTGCGGCAGACGCTGGAGCTGGAAGGCTCCATCTTCCACACCACAAGTGACACCGAGGTCATCTCTTATATCGTAACCAAGGAACGGCTCAACGCCGCATCCATCGAGGAGGCGCTCAGCCGTGCCATGAACCGTATTCGGGGCGCATATTCTTTGGTCATCGCCTCTCCGTCCAAACTCATTGCGGCGCGGGACAAAAACGGCTTTCGTCCCCTGTGCTACGGCAAGACCGAGGACGGCAGATATGTGGTCGCCTCCGAGAGCTGCGCGCTTGATGCCGTGGGCGCGGAATTCGTCCGCGATATCCTTCCCGGGGAGATCGTGGTATTCGACCGAAACGGCGTGCGCAGTCTGCAGGAGTATTGTGAAAAGGTTCCTACCTCCCTGTGCGTGTTTGAATACATCTACTTCGCCCGTCCCGACTCGGTGATCGACGGATGCAGTGTACACGGCGCAAGAACGCGTGCGGGTGCATTTTTGGCACTGGAGCACCCCGTGCAGGCAGATGTGGTCATCGGCGTACCGGACTCGGGTCTGGACGCCGCCATCGGCTATTCCAAGCAATCGGGCATCCCCTATGAAATCGGCTTCATTAAAAACAAATATATCGGGCGCACCTTCATTGCCCCCGGGCAGAAGAGCCGCGAGGACAAGGTGCGGATCAAGCTCAACCCCATTTCGGGTGTGGTATCGGGCAAGCGCGTTGTGCTCATCGACGATTCCATCGTCCGCGGCACCACCAGCGCCCGCATCGTCAAGCTCCTGCGGGAAGCGGGTGCAAAGGAAATCCACATGCGGGTGTCGGCACCGCCATTCCTGAATCCCTGCTACTACGGCACCGACATCGATTCGAGAGACAATCTGATCGCATGCAAGCATTCGATTGAAGAGATCGCACAGCTCATCGGCGTGGATTCCCTCGGATACCTGAGCGTGGACAGCGTGAAGAAAATTGCCAAGGGCGTAAACGGGACAGGCTACTGCACGGCATGCTTCAACGGCGACTACCCAACGGAGCTTCCCGCCTCACCGCAGAAAAACCGTTTTGAAACCAAGATTTCCGAAAGCAGGGACTGATCTCGCACGTCATGCGAGCCGATCCCCAAACACCGGATTTTTTCCGGAGAAAGGCGGCTTTTTCCCAAAAGAAAAGCACGGTAACATCATGATCAATTCTCAATCC
>CABUHM010000120.1:0-5060 GCA_902491355.1 uncultured Eubacteriales bacterium | reverse complement strand
GGACCGGGGATGAAGGTTTTGCAGACCTCTGCCTTACCGCTTGGCTATGGCGCCGTATTGTCATCCTTTGATATTTGGCATCTGCCGAACGTCGATCCGACATCCGCGAGCCTGATATCTGAGGATGACTGAAAAAAACTGCCCGTGGTTTCCCATGGGCGCGTTTTTCTTCACCGCTTTGCCGTTTCGTTTCCGAATCGGTTTTTGCGGTGCGCACAACGGGGTGTGCCGCTTGTTTTTGGAGCGGATTACGGGGATCGAACCCGCCACCTCAACCTTGGCAAGGTTGCGCTCTACCAAATGAGCTAAATCCGCATACATTTTGATAACGGTGATAGTATACCACAAGTTGTCCGAAAAATCAAGCGTTTTTCCGGATTTTTTCAAAAGATTATCGGAGAAAACCGAAAAACGTACAAATCGCGCACACACGATTCCCCCCTTTTCACAAAAAGCCGCTCCCGCGCATCGACCTGTCCGCATTCGTCACGATAGTATTATAATTCCCCATCGTGACCGCAGACTGCCGACCTGTCGTAAAAACTCCCCTCACCCAGCGAAGTTTTCGCTGAGTTTGCGGAATCGCGCACACGCGATCCCTCCCCGGAGAGCCTTTCCTAAAAGGCGCTCCCGCGCATCGACCTGTCCGCATTCGTCACGATAGCCTTATAATTCCCCATCGTGACCGCAGACTGTCGACCTGTCGTAGAGAACTCCCCTCACCCAGCGAAGTTTTCGCTGTGGGGTCCGGGGAGAGCCTTTCCTAAAAGGCGCTCCCCGCGCGTCCTTCGCGTCTTCGCGTCTTCGCGTCCCTCAGCGACCTAAAGCGTCGCGGGCGGCGGAAGCGATGGCGTCCGGCGTTAAGCCGTAAAGGGAAAGAAGCTCTGCAACCTTGCCCGATCTGCCGAAGGTGTCGCGAACGCCCACACGGCGAACCGGAACGGGGCACTTCTCGGAAAGAAGCTCGCAGACGGCACTGCCGAGACCGCCGATGATGTTGTGCTCTTCGCAGGTAACAACGGCGCGGGTCTTGGAGGCGTAGGAAAGGAGAAGCTCCTCATCCAGAGGCTTCACGGTGTGAATGTTGATCACGGCGGCGCTGATGCCCTCGGCGGCAAGAAGCTCCTTGGCTTCCAGAGCCATCGCGGTCATAATGCCGTTGGCAACGATGGCCACGTCGGTACCGTCCGCCATCACCACGCCGCGTCCGATCTCGAAGCGGTAGGAATCGCGGTCAAACAGGACGGGCGTCGCCATTCTGCCGAAGCGCAGATAGACGGGTCCGTTGTAGTGAATGGCGGCTTCCACGGCGGCGCGCGCTTCCACGGCGTCGGCGGGAGAGATCACGACCATGCCGGGGATGGTGCGCATGGTAGCGATATCCTCACAGCACTGGTGCGTTGCGCCGTCCTCACCCACGGTAATGCCGGCATGGGTGGCGCCGATCTTCACATTCAGGTGGGGGTAGCCCACGGAATTGCGGATCTGCTCAAAGGCGCGTCCGGCGGTAAACATAGCAAAAGAAGAGCAGAAGGGGATCATGCCTGCGGCGGCAAGCCCTGCGGCGATGCCCACCATGTTACCCTCTGCGATGCCGCAGTCATAGAAGCGGTCGGGATAAGCCTTTTTGAATTTAACGGTCTTGGTCGCCTCGGCGAGGTCTGCGTCCAGAACCACGATATTATTCTGCACGCCGAATTCCACAAGCGCGTCGCCGTAAGCCTCACGGGTTGCAATTTTATCTGCCATAATCGTTGGTCTCCTCATTCTTCATAATCGAATCTTTCGGTCACACGGAATGTGTGTCAAGCGGTGAATGACGGAAGCTCAAAGAGCCGCCATCACAGCCTCCAGCTCGGCGCAAGCCTGCGCATACTGCTCGGCATTGGGAGCGGAGCCGTGCCATTTGACGTTATTTTCCATAAAGGAAACGCCCTTGCCCTTCACGGTCTTGCACAGGATCATGGTAGGACGGTCGGTGCACGCCTTTGCCGCCTTCACGGCGTCATCGATCTGAGTGAAATCGTGACCGTCAACGGTAATCACATTCCAGCCGAACGCCTCGAATTTGCGGTCGATGGGCGTCGGGTCAACGACCTCGGTGATGGGACCGTCGATCTGCAAGCCGTTGAAATCCACGAAATAAGTAAGATTATTCAGATGATAATGTGCGGCGAACATGGCGGATTCCCAAACCTGACCCTCTTCGCATTCGCCGTCGCCGACGATGGCATAGGTGCGGTACGATTTGCCCTGCAGGCGGGCGGCAAGCGCCATACCGCAGGCGGCGCTCACACCCTGACCGAGGGAGCCGGTGGACATATCCACGCCCGGGATGTGCTTCATATCGGGATGACCCTGAAGATAGCTGGTTGCCTGACGGAAGGTCTTGAGGTCCTCGCGGGGGAAATAGCCGCGCAGGGAAAGGGTGGAATAGACGGCAGGCGAGGTGTGACCCTTGGACTGCACGCAACGGTCGCGATCCTCCCAATCCGGCTTTTTGGGATCGATATTCATTTCCTCAAAATAGAGATACGCCATGACGTCGGCAATGGAGAGCGATCCGCCGGGATGTCCGGACGACGCGCTGTAAACCGCCTCGAGCGCGCCGAGACGGATCTGTGTTGCTATTTTTTTCAGTTCCCTGATTCTGTTTTCTTCCATTTTGGCAAATTCCTCCTCAAATTATCTGTAACGGAGCGCATCCGCACAGGATAAAAAAGACCGCCGCAAAATGCGGCAGTCTTTCTGTTTTTTCAAACTGAAGTATTCCGCAGGAGCTTCTATTCCGACACCTTGCCCGCAGACGGCGAACCGTCCGGACAAAACCGCCGTGCGGCGGAAATTACTTGTTGAGCATATCCCGAACCTGCTCCTTTGCGGCAAGCAGTTCGTCCTTGTAGCGATCGTACATTGCATCCATATCGGCGGCAAGCTGATTCCACTCAGCGGCATAGGCATCCAATTCCTCCGCCGAATACTCAAGATAAGCCGCCTGTACGTTGTTTGCTGCCTTGATCTGCTTTTTCCATGCGGCAAACTGCGCCTTTACGTCGGCATCCTCATCGATGGCGCCGGCAAAATAAGCCGCCTCATACGCGCGGTAGAGCGAATCCCCGAGCTTGGAGAAGGCGTCCTGCATACCGTCGATATTTTTCTGAAGCGGATCGGCACAAGAGGTAAAAAGGAAGGTGGCGGACAGCATGACAGCCGCCAAAATCACTGCAATCAACTTTTTCATGGTTCTTTGGTTCCTTTTTTGAACATGATCGGTGTTTACATTCTATCACAAACTCTGTTCCGTGTCAAGAGCGTTTTGCGCGGCACGGATATCGGAATACGAAAATCCTCTGCGTCCGAGCGCCGCAACGGTGCGCGGGTCGCATACGCCGCCCGCCCGACGGAGCGCTTCGGTGCAGTTGGCGATAAAGTCGATGCCGTCAAAACAGCCCTCCTCCACGGCATGCCGCAGGGTCTCCTGCGAAAAGCCGAGACGATACAGCTCCTGCAACACGCGGCGTTTTCCGTACAGCTTGCCGTCGGCAAGACGGCGGATGGCGTGATAAAGCTGTTTTTCCTCATCCAGATAGCCGTTCTGAACGACATAACGGAGGGCAAAATCGATCTCCTCCTCGGAATATTTGCGTTCGGTCAGCTTGCGGCGCAGGACGCGCTCGGTGTTGTCACGGTAGGCAAGGATCCGAAAGGCGGTACGCATGACCGCCTGATATTCCTCCGGAATGCGTGCCATACGGCAGTCCCCGCCTTATTCGCCCAGAAGGACGTCCACATTGATCATGTCGTCGTCCTCTTCGCCCGAAACGTCAAAGCCCTCGGATGCGCCGAACTGTGCATCGGGCGGGAGCTTGGAAACGGCGTCGCGGATCTTCTTTTCGATCTCGGCGGCAACGGCGGGATTTTCCTCCAGATACTGCTTGGCGCGCTCTCTGCCCTGCCCGATGCGTTCGCCGTTGTAGGAGAACCACGAGCCGCTCTTTTCCACCAGCTCCAGATCGACGCCCAGATCGAGAATTTCTCCCGTTTTGGAGATGCCGCGGCCGTAGAGAATGTCGAATTCGGCAAGACGGAAGGGAGGCGCCACCTTATTCTTGACCACCTTGCACTTCACGCGCGAGCCGTAGACCTCGGTTCCGTTCTTCAGCGGCTCGCCCTTGCGCACCTCAATGCGCACGGAGGCATAGAATTTCAGCGCGCGACCGCCCGTGGTCACCTCGGGATTGCCGTAGACCACGCCCACCTTTTCGCGCAACTGGTTAATGAAGATCACCACGCAGTTGGACTTGGCGATGGCGCCCGACAGCTTGCGCAGTGCCTGCGACATCAGACGCGCCTGTGCGCCCACCTGGGACTGTCCCATATCGCCGTCGATCTCGGTCTGCGGGACAAGCGCCGCCACCGAGTCCACCACAACGGCATCCACCGCGCCTGAGCGCACCAGTGCTTCGGTAATCTCCAGTGCCTGTTCGCCGCTGTCGGGCTGAGAAACCAGCAATTCGTCGATATTCACGCCCAGAGCGCGGGCATAAATGGGGTCGAGCGCATGCTCGGCGTCGATGAACGCGCCCGTGCCGCCGCCCTTCTGCACCTCAGCCATGATGTGGAGCGCCACCGTGGTCTTACCGGAGGATTCCGGTCCGTAGATCTCCACGATACGTCCGCGCGGCACACCGCCGATGCCAAGCGCCAAATCCAGGGTCAGCGACCCCGTGGAGACCGAGCTGACCTGCATGCGGGAGTTGGCGCCCAGCTTCATGATAGTGCCCTGACCGAAGGTCTTGTTGATGTGAGAAAGCGCCGTGTCCAGTGCCTTCTTCTTGTCTTCCTCGGTGGCAGGAACCGCCACCGCCTGTTTTTTGGGTGCATTTTTTGCCATGGTACTTAACCTTTCCTCATTATGTAGAATAATGGTACAGAAAACGCTTGCATCAGTATGTAGGGCTGTCGAGCAACCATTTGCCGTTTTGCTGACGCAGGGTAATTTTCGCCGTTTTTTCGGCGCCGTCCGCATCGGTATAGGGGACGGAAAGCTCGATGACCTC
>CABUHM010000119.1:0-5062 GCA_902491355.1 uncultured Eubacteriales bacterium | reverse complement strand
AAACAGAAACACCGGAATCGGCAAAAACAGCGGATGGTATGCGAATGCCTCCCGAAACCGAAGGTGCAAAAAGGAGCTCCACGCACGGGTCACGCCGCACGTCGGGCACGCAATTCCGGTCAGCCGATAAATCGGACAACCGGTGCAGCACAACACCGCTGTCACGGCAATAAGAATACAATTCACTGCAACGATCTTTTTCATATTCCGAAAGAATCAACCATTCAGATTCCCGCTTTTCATCAACTGAAACAATTATATCCCATGCCCCGCCCGTTTGTCAACATTTTTTGGCATATTTCTGCAAAAAATTGCCGTCGGCACAGGTTCGTTCATGCAAAGTCTGCGCCTTAACGGTGCGGAGACGGAAAATTAACAAATAGCAGTTGTATGGCAAACTGCCGCCGTGCTATAATATCCCGCATAGGTGACGTAAAGCAAAGCACGGGAAGGCTTTTGCCGCGCACCGACGGCGTATGCCGGGGGAGGATACCAATGAAGCTATACGATTATCCGCTGTACCGCGATTTTCCGCAGTGCGGCGATCTGCAGTCCCTGATCCGCGTGTTTCAGGTGCGGTACGGGGACATTCCCGCTCTGAGCTATCGGAACAAGCCGTCCGATGCCGAGCCGGTGACCGTTTCTTACCGCGCGTTTGCCGCAGATGTGCTTGCCTTGGCGAACGCCTGTCACAAGCACGGTATGACGGGCGCGCACTGCGCCGTGATCGGCGGCGTGTCCTACGACTGGATCTGCCTGTACTACGCGCTCCAGTGCGTCGGCGCCGTGATGGTGCCGCTGGATCGGGAATGGCAGGAAGCGGATCTGGCTTCCACCACGGCGTTTGCCGAATGCAATGTGGTGTTCTACGATGCCAACCTCAAGGATAAGATGGGCAGTGTAGTGCCCGACGGCAAGAAATATGTCATGCGGGGGCACGGGGAAGGCTCGGTCGCCGCTCTGCGCGAGGAAGGTGCGGGAAGCACGGAATTTCCCGTCGCGGTCGATCCCGAGAAGATGTCCCTTCTGGTCTTTACCTCGGGAACCACGGGCAAGGGCAAGGGCGTTATGCTCACCCAGCGCGCCGTTCTGGACGATGTCACGGGCGGACTGTATCTCATCCGTCCCTCGGGTAAATCCATCCTCACTCTTCCGCCGCATCACACCTACGGCTCGTCCGTGGGCTTTCTGGCTCTGATGATCATGGGCATGGAGGTATACCTGTCCTCGGGCATCAAGTACCTTTCCAAGGAACTGCTTTCCGAGAAACCCGACCTGCTTGTGGCAGTCCCCCTGTTTTTGGAGTCCTTCTGGAAGCGCATTGAAAACGGGCTGAACGAAAGCGGCAAAAACAAGACCGTGGAAAGAGCGGTTCGAGTGACGGACGCCCTGCGCCGTGTGCACATCGACCTGCGTCCCGTCCTCTTCCGCCAGGTGCTTGCCGCGTTCGGCGGAAATCTGAAGATGATCGCCTCGGGCGGCGCGCCGCTTCGTCCCGAATTGGTGCGCGGCTTTGAGAGCTTCGGCATCGCCGTCCTCAACGGCTACGGCATCACCGAATGCGCGCCCCTCATCGCCTCCAACCGCGACCGCTTCTTCACGAGCAACACCGTGGGATATCCCATCCCGGGACTTTCCCTGAAGATCGACAGTCCGGACGAAAACGGCAACGGCGAAATCTGCGTCAAAGGCTCCAACGTGATGCTGGGCTACTACCGCGACCCCGAAGCGACGGCGGCGGTTTTTGACGACGAAGGATATTTCCGCACCGGAGACATCGGTCACACCGACGAACGCGGCAGACTGGCCATTTCGGGCAGAAGCAAGAATCTGATCATTTTGGCAAACGGCAAAAACGTGTATCCCGAGGAGATCGAGACCGCCCTCTCCGCCGTTCCCGGCGTTGCGGACGTGGTGGTGTACGAAGGCGTCAGCCGCCGCGGCAGTGAGCATAACCGCATCGTAGCGGAAATATATCCCGACCCCGCATTTGCCGCAGAGCGCACGAAAGAGGAGCTGTTTGCGTACTTCCGTGAGCATACGGACGCATATAACCGTACCGCCGTCCCCTATAAGAAGGTGGAACTGGTTCGGGTGCGCACCCACGAATTCCCCAAAAATACATTGCGAAAGATCATGAGGTTCCGTCTGGATACCTCGATTGATTGAAAGAGGTACGTCATGGGTCACGGACACCTTCGGATCGTATCGCTGCTCTGCACCCTGTGCCTGCTTTTGCCCCCGGCACTTTTCACCGCCTGCGGCAATACCGACGGCGGCGGGGAGCAGAAGGACGGACAGGGATCGGAAATATCGGGGCTTCCGCAGCTGTATCTGACCACGCAGGGCGGAGCTGATATCCTTTCCAAAGAGGACTACATCACCTGCACGGCAGACATTTCCAACGTGCCGCCCGAATATGAGGCAAACGGGTGGACGGGACAGATTCGCTGTCGCGGGAACACGTCCTACACGGTAGACAAGAAATCGTTCCGCGTGAAGTTCGACCGCCGTCAACAGCCGCTGGGTCTGGGCAACGGTCCCTGTAAATCGTGGGTCCTGCTGGCGGAGCAGGTGGATAAATCCATGATGCGCGACTACCTCATGTATCGGTTTTCCTCCTACGTACTCGGCGACGGATATTTCAGTCCGGACTGCGCCTATGTGGAGCTGACCGTGAACGGCGAATATCGGGGTCTGTACCTGCTGGCGGAGCAGATCGAATCGGACGTGTATCGGATCGACACCGGGGAGGAGACCGGTCTGCCGCCCGTGTTCCGCGGCTTCTTGGTGGAATTGGAGCAGTCCGAATTCCGCCGCGAGGGGCAGGAAAATGTGGATTACTTCCGCATTGCCGAGCGGAGCTTCGGCAAAACCGACTATTACACCGTAAAGGGCAAGGACATCTCGGCGGATCGCACCGAACGGATATGCGACTACCTGCGCAATGTCTATGCAGCGACCGCCCGAAAGAACAGCGAGGCGCTTGCCGAGTACATCGACATCGATTCCGCCGCCCGCATGTTCGTGATCCAGATGCTTGCCTGCGATAAGGACAGCAATTATTCCAGCACGTTTCTGTATAAGACGGTGGACGGGAAGCTGACCTTCGGTCCGCCGTGGGACTTTGATCTGGCGCTCGGCAACTACAGGGACAACGAATCGCCCGAGCTGATCTTCATGCCGCAGCTTTTGCTGTCCGTCGGCTCGTTCGGGGAGGTGCAGTCTGCGGCGCGCGCGCTGTGGAAGCAATTGCGGGACGAGGGATACTTCGATACCCTGCTTGCGGAAACGGATGCCGTTCAGGCGCAGATCGCGTCCGCGGCGGAGCGCAACGCAGAGCGCTGGAACGTGTGGGGCGAGGTCTATTCCACCTCTCAGACCGAAGAGGCGGCACTGTTCACCTGCCATGAGGAGGCATATCGTCATCTCACGGACTGGGTAAAGGCACGCATTCTCTTTTTGGATACGTATTTCGGCCGACAGAGCGCCGACTGAACCGTGCACCGGAACGCCGAGCGGCATCCGGTGCCGCTTTTTTTTCGCAAAATGCGCGCCACGGCTTGCATTTGGAGTCACTTTGCAGTATAATGAGACAAATACGTCCCCGTTTTCGGGCGTCGGAGGGTAACATATGAAAGCAGTTGTAACGGTTATCGGCAAGGACAATGTCGGGATCATCGCCAAGGTCAGCGCAGGCTGTGCCGAATTCGGCGCCAACATTCTTGAAATTTCGCAGTCGGTGCTCAATGAGTATTTCGCCATGATCATGCTGGTGGATATCTCCGCACTGACTCTGCCGTTTGCGGAGTTTGTGGATCGGATGACCGCCATCGGTCAGAAAAACGCATTGGAGATCCACACCATGCATGAGGAGGTCTTTTCCTCCATGCATCGCGTCTGAGAGGAGAGGCGAGACATGCTGAGTACCGCAGATATTCTGGAAACCATCAATATGATACGGGAGGAAAATCTCGACATCCGCACCGTGACCATGGGTATTTCGCTCCTGGACTGCATGGCGGACGGGACAGATGTCCTCTGCGACCGCATTTACGATAAGATCACCCGTGCGGCGGAGAGCCTTGTGCCCACCGTCAACGGTATCGAAAAGGAATACGGCGTGCCGATCATCCATAAGCGGATTTCGGTAACGCCCATCGCCGTCATCGGCGGCAACCGTCCGCCCGAGGATTATGTCCGTATCGCGCAGACCCTCGATCGCGCCGCAGATGCGGTGGGCGTCAATTTCATCGGCGGCTTCGGCGCATTGGTGCAAAAGGGCATGACCGTGGGCGATGCCTGCCTCATCGACGCCATTCCCCAAGCACTCTCCACCACGAATAAGGTGTGCTCGTCGGTCAATGTCGCCTCCACAAAGGCGGGCATCAACATGGACGCCATTGCCCGTTTGGGGCACGCCATCCTTGAAACTGCATATCTGACGCGCGATCAGGATTCCATCGGCTGTGCCAAATTCGTCGCCTTTGCCAACGTCCCCGAGGATAACCCCTTCATGGCGGGCGCCTTCCACGGCATCAGCGAACCCGAGACCGTGATCAATGTGGGCGTTTCCGGCCCCGGCGTTGTGGCAAGCGCCATCAAGCGGCGCGGCGACTGCCCGCTCAATGAGCTTTCCGACCTGATCAAAAAGACCGCCTTCAAGATCACCCGCATGGGTCAGCTCGTGGGCGCGGAGGCTTCGTCCCGTCTGGGCGTTCCGTTCGGCATCGTGGATCTTTCCCTTGCCCCCACACCCGCCATCGGCGACTCGGTGGCGCATATTCTGGAGGAAATGGGACTGGAGATGTGCGGCGCACACGGCACCACGGCGGCGCTTGCCATGCTCAACGATGCGGTGAAAAAAGGCGGCGTAATGGCTTCCTCCAACGTAGGCGGTCTTTCGGGCGCGTTCATACCCGTCTCCGAGGATCGCGGCATGATCGATGCGGTCGCCTGCGGCTGTCTGACCATGGAAAAGCTGGAGGCAATGACTGCGGTGTGCTCGGTGGGTCTGGATATGATCGCCGTGCCCGGCGACACCTCGGCGGAGACCATCTCC
>CABUHM010000118.1:0-5110 GCA_902491355.1 uncultured Eubacteriales bacterium | reverse complement strand
GGGCGCTCGGTGTGCCGTATGACGCAGTGGACAAGGTGGCAAAGTCGATCCCGCGCCGTCTCGGCGTGACGCTGGACGACGCGCGGCGGGAGGAGCCGCTCCGCACCATGTGCGAAAACGATGCGTCGGTACGGAATCTGGTGCAAATCGCGTCGTCACTGGAGGGCATGCCGCGCCACATTTCCACGCATGCCGCGGGTGTGGTGATCAGCGACCGCCCCGTGCGGGACTATGTGCCCCTGTGTCTCGGGTCGGGACTGCCCCTCATCCAGTATGATATGGACGTGGTGGCTTCCCTCGGACTTCTGAAATTCGACTTTCTCGGTTTGCGCTATCTCACCGTGATCGAGGATGCGGCGGCGCTGATCCGAAAAAGAGAACCCGAATTCGATGCGGATCGCATTCCCTTTGACGATGCGGAGACCTTTGCCCTGCTGTCGGCAGGAAAATCGTCCGGTGTGTTTCAGTTGGAGAGCGCGGGCATGCGGCAGATGCTGACCCAGTTCCGCCCGCAGAGCGTTTCGGACGTCATGGTGGCGATCGCTCTGTACCGCCCGGGACCCATGGAATCCATTCCGCGCTTTTTGGAGAACCGTCATTCTCCGGACGGCGTCACCTATGAGATTCCATGTCTCGAGCCGATCCTGCGCGAAACCTGCGGATGTATCGTCTATCAGGAGCAGGTGATGCAGATCTGCCGTGCCGTGGCAAATTTTTCCTACGGACGCGCCGACAGAGTGCGCCGCGCCATGGCGAAAAAGAAAACCGAGGAAATGGAAAAGGAGCGCGAGGGCTTTCTGCAGGGGGCGAAGTCCAATTTCATCCCCGAGGAAGCGGCGAAAAGGCTGTTCGACGAGATCGCGTCCTTTGCCTCCTATGCCTTCAATAAGAGCCACGCCGCATGCTATGCGTTCACCTCATACCGAACCGCCTATCTCAAGGCGCATTACCCGGGGGAATATCTTGCGGCACTTCTGTCCTCGGTGCTCGGAAATCAGCCCAAGATGGCGGAATATGTGGAAGAAGCGCGTGAGTGCGGGCTGACGGTGGCAGGTCCGGACGTCAACGAGAGCGAGGAAGGCTTCTCGGTGTCGGACGGCGTGATCCGTTTCGGTCTGCTCGCCCTGAAAAATGTGGGCGTGAATTTGGTGCATGCCATCGTGGCACAGCGGAAAATGAAGCCGTTTTCCGACTTTGCGGACTTTTTGCGGCGTTGCGGCGGCGGGGACTGCAATCGCCGCGCTCTGGAAAGTCTGATCCGTGCCGGCGCGTGCGATTCGCTCGGTCTGCGCCGCAGTGTGATGCTTGCATCATATGAGACTCTGCTCGACCGCGTGACCGCCAAGACGAAAAATGCGATGATGGGGCAGATCGGACTGTTCGGAGACGAAACGCTACCCCTCACCTTTGAATATCCCGACCTTCCCGAGCTGGAAAAGCGGGAGCGCATTTCCATGGAGACCGAGATTTGCGGCTGGTCGTTTTCCGGCCATCTCTCGGACGACTACACCTCCCATGCGCAGGCGCTCGGCGCTTCGGGCATCGGTACGCTGAACGGTGAGGATGCGGACACGGCGGACGGCAGTGTGTTCATCGCCGCCGGCATTGTGACCCGCCGTACCGTGAAGCAGACCCGACGCGGGGATTCCATGTGCTTCTTTACCATCGAGGATCGCACCGGTTCTGTGGAGGTGCTGTGCTTCCCCGAGCTGTTCCGACAGACCGACGGTATGATCTCGCCCGATGCGGCGCTTGCCGTATGCGGCACGGTCTCGTGGAAGGACGAGGAGGATCCCAAAATACTGGCAAAGCAGATCCTCCCGCTTGTGCCCAATGACGTGTTTGCACAGAAGGGCGGCGCGGTCTTTTCTCAACTGCCGCGCACGAACCGTTCGTCGGACGGCCGTCTGGCAGTACCCGGGGCGGCGCGCCCGCGCATACGTCCCCCTCGGAAGGGAAGGACAGCGCACTGACCCCAAAGACCGTATATCTCAGCGTGCCCTCCTGCAATTCTCCCCTCTTTGCGCGCGCCTGTGCGCTGGCGGAAATATTCCCGGGAAGCCTTGAGGTCGTATGGTTCGAGGAGCAGGATCGGAAATATCTGCGGGATCGCACCCACACGCTTTCCGCCGATCCCTTCGTCATCGACTGCATGCGCGGTCTTTTGGGCGAAAAGAAAACGGTACTGCGTTAGTCGAAAAGCCGCATTCGGGGCAAAAAGTCCTCGGGCGGCGAAAATGCATGGCGTACCGTGCGGATAGTGCACGGTGCACAGAATGTAAAGTTTTCCGTCATTCACACGGCATTCAAAAATAGGTGGTATGATAGAGCCATCTTATCCTGTTCGCGGGCAGTCTGCCTGCGGGCGACAGAAAGGCAAGGATTTGTATGTCTGATAAGAAACGTCAAGCAGAGCAGAAAACGGACTGGGGAGCCGAGGTCGGCAAAGCAGTCGGTATCACGGGCAAGGTTTTTCGGAAGATTCTGTCGGTTCTTCTGAGCATTCTTCTGACCGTCCTTCTGATCTCTCTGATCACAGGCACGGTTGTGGGCAGCGTGTTTATCTATTACGTGCAGAATTATATCGACACCGACATGGAGGAGTTTGATAATCTCGGCGGCTCCACGACCCACACCACCACGATATATTATGTGGATTCCCAAACGGGAAACATGGTGGAATTGGAGGATCAGCGGCTCTACGGCGGCAAAAACAGTATCTGGGTGCCGTATTCGCAGATCCCGAAGAATCTGGTGAACGCCTTTGTCGCCATTGAGGATCACCGTTTCTGGGATCACAGCGGCGTGGATCTGCTCACCACCGCGAAGAGCGCGATCAAGTATTTCACGGGCAATCCGTCGGGCGGCGGCTCCACCATCACACAGCAGCTCATCAAGAACGTAACGGGTGACGACGAAGTTACCATGCAGCGTAAGATCCAGGAGATCATGCGTGCCTTTGATCTGGAAAAGACCAAGGATAAGACCGAGATCCTGGAAATGTACCTCAATCTCATTTACCTGTCGCACGGTTGCTACGGCGTGCAGAGCGCGGCATACACCTATTTCGGCAAGGATGTCAGTGAGCTGACCCTCACCGAGTGTGCTGCCATCGCGTGCATCACGCAGGCACCCACCAAGTGGGATCCCGTGCTTAATCCCGAGCGCAACAAGACCCGTCGCGGCGTGGTGCTGGATGAAATGCTCAAGTACGGTTCTATCACGCAGGAGGAATGCGACGCCGCAAAGAAGGAGGATCTGGTGCTCAAGGACGCTTCCGG
Organism: uncultured Eubacteriales bacterium; assembly: GCA_902491355.1. GTDB lineage: Bacteria > Bacillota > Clostridia > Oscillospirales > CAG-272 > UMGS2055. Next base: position 1,829 of record CABUHM010000118.1, on the reverse strand, counting down.
CTCGGAGGAGAGCACAAGCAACGTCAACTCCTGGTATACCGACGCTGCCATCGAGGAAGCCATTCAGCTTTTGATGAACTCCAAGGGCTACTCCTATGAGGTCGCGCAAAAGATGATCTATAACGGCGGTCTGAAGATCGTCACCGCCATGAATCCGAATGTGCAGAGCATTCTTGAGGACTACTTCGAAAATGATGCGAACTTTCCCTCGGTGGACAGCTCACCTATTCAGCCAGAGGCGTCCATGGTCATTATCAATCCCTATAACGGCAATGTCGTGGGTCTTGTGGGCGGCAGAGGCGAGAAGTCCGGAAACCGAATTTTGAACTACGCCACCCAGACCACCCGTTCCCCCGGTTCGTCCATCAAGCCGCTTTCGGTGTACGGACCTGCCATGGAATACGGGGAAATCACCTACACCTCGGTGTTCGACGACGCGCCGTTCAATTTCGGTGTGGCGACCAAGGGCGAGGGCGGCAGTATTGTATATTCCAACACCCACGGCTGGCCTGCCAACCTTCCGGATCGATATGCCGGACTGACATCGGTGTACGACGCACTGCAGCGCTCGGTCAACACGATCGCGGTGCGAATCCTCGATAAGCTGACCATGGATCGTTCGTTCGACTATGTGAAAAACAAACTGCATATGGATTCCTTCATCGAATCCTATACCAAGGCGGACGGCGAAGTACTGAGCGACAAGAACATGTCGGCACTGGCATTGGGCGGTATGAACTACGGCGTCACCGTGCTGGAAATGACGGCGGCATATCAGATCTTCCCCAACGGCGGTATCTATAATAAGGCGCGCATCGTCTTGGAAATTCAGGATTCGGACGGAAAGACCCTTGTGGACAATCAGTCGGACAGTTCCATTGTCATGAGTGAGCAGACCGCGTCCATTATGACCAAAATGATGCAAAATGTTGTGGAATCCCCTACCGGTACCGCATATAAGGCAGTGACCCTGAAAAGCGAGGTCAACTGCGCCGGCAAGACCGGTACCACCACGGCGGACTGCGACCGTTGGTTCATGGGCTTCACACCGTATTATGTGGGCGGGGTATGGTTCGGCTACAGCATGCCGTCCTCGCTTGACGGCTTCTCCGCGACCGTGCCGCCTGCCGCTGTGATCTGGAACGATGTCATGACGCAGGTGCATAAGTCCATCCTGCAGGAGACTGCCGCACAGGGCAAGACGGCGGAATGCTTCGAGCTTGCCGACGGCGTGGTGCAGGCTACCGTCTGCCGCGATTCGGGCAAGCTGATGTCTGAGGCGTGCAAGCACGATCCGCGCGGCAACCGTGCCGTGACCGGCTACTTCAATCTTTCGAGCATGCCCACCGAATATTGCGACTGCCATGTGCTTGTGAACTACGATAAGGTGACCGGCGGTATCGCCTGCGAATACTGCCCCGAGCAGAATATCGTCCAGGTGGCGCTGGTTCGCGTCAACCGAGATTTTCCCATCAATATCAAGATCATCGACGCGGAGTATTCCTATATGGATCTTGGTGCGGCATCTCCGGGCGGCACGGCATATCAGCCCTTCTATACGCCTGTGCTTGCACTCGGACATTACACGGGATATTCCAAGGGAGAAACGACCACACAGTATAACCATGCATGCACCGAGCACACTGCACCGCCCCCGCAAACGGACGGCGACAGCGGCGATGACGGCGGCGGTGGCGAATCGACGACTCCCACCGAATGACCGCCGCACGGCACTCGGCAAACGGTTATTTTTCGGCATAATCCACCCCATCACCTCATACCCTTGGTATGGGGTGATTTTTTTGGCTTGCTTCTCTTCGGGTTGCCGC
>CABUHM010000117.1:0-5110 GCA_902491355.1 uncultured Eubacteriales bacterium | reverse complement strand
GGTGCTCCAACGATGCCGAGCCGAGCGCGGCGACCGTCCGCTTTCTTGTGGATCGCGTGCGGCAGGACAGGATCCCCGTGGTTTTCACCATTGAATTTTCCAACGGGAAGCTGGCGGATATCCTGTGCGAGGAGACAGGATGTCGGCGTCTGGAACTGCACTCCTGCCACAATCTGTCCAAGTCGGATTTTGACGCGGGCGTGTCCTACGCCGATCTCACGGAACGCAATTTAACCAATCTCAAGGAGGCACTTTCCTGATATGGCACTGCTCACGGTAAATAACGCATCCTTCGGCTATGAGGGACGTCCCGTTATCCAATCCCTGCAATTTTCGGTGGAGGCGGGCGACTATCTTTGCATCGTCGGCGAAAACGGCGCAGGCAAAAGCACACTGGTGCGTGGACTTCTGAACCTGATCCGTCCCCTGTCGGGTACGGTGACGTTAGGCGAACACATGAAGCGGCGGGAGATCGGCTATCTCCCTCAGCAAAGCGACGTACAGCGGGACTTCCCCGCAAGCGTGTACGAGGTCGTGCTCTCGGGCAGGCTGAACAGCTGCGGCTGGCGTCCCTTCTTTAATAAGGAAGATCGTCGGATCGCGGAGGAAAATCTCCGCCGCATGGAAATTTCCGATCTGCGCGATCAGTGCTATCAGAATCTTTCGGGCGGACAGCAACAGCGTGTCCTTTTGGCGCGCGCCCTGTGTGCGACGCACCGCCTTCTGCTTTTGGACGAGCCGACAGCCGGACTGGATCCGGTTGCGACCGCGCGTCTGTATCAGCTCATCGCCCAGGTAAACGAGGAGGACGGTCTGGCGGTCATTATGGTGTCCCACGACATTGCCGCCGCCGTGCAGTATGCCCGCCATATCCTGCATGTGGGTCATAATTTCACCTTCTTCGGCACCACCGAGGAATATCTGGAGACCTCCACCGGTCGGTTCTTTGCGGGAGGTCATATGCAATGAGCCTGTTTTTGGATTTTTTTCGCTATGCGTTTCTCACCCGCGCGCTGATCGTGGGTGTGTTGGTCTCCCTGTGCGCTTCTCTGCTCGGGGTCAGCCTGATATTGAAGCGCTACAGCATGATCGGCGACGGATTGTCGCATGTGGGCTTCGGCGCGCTTGCCGTGGCGACCGCGCTCGGTGCCGCGCCCCTTGCGGTCGCCGTTCCCGTGGTCATCCTTGCGGCGTTCGGTCTGCTTTCGATCAATGCGCGCGCTAAAATGAAGGGGGACGCGGCGATCGCGCTCATTTCGAGCAGTGCGCTGGCGATCGGCGTCATGGCGGTTTCTCTGCGTTCGGGTACCAATGCCGATGTTTATAATTATATGTTCGGCTCCATCCTTTCTCTGAGCACCTCGGACACGGTGACATCGGTTCTGCTTTCGGTTGCCGTGCTTACCCTGTATGTCTTTTTCTATCACCGCATTTTTGCCGTTACCTTTGACGAGCCGTTTGCCCGTGCCACAGGTACCCGCGCGTTTCTGTACAATCTGCTTCTGGCGCTCCTGACCGCCGTGACCGTGGTCTTGGGCATGCGTATGATGGGCACGCTTCTCATTTCCAGCCTCATCATCTTTCCCGCGCTCTCCGCCATGCGGCTCTGCCGCCGCTACCGCTCGGTCATTCTGTGCAGTGCCGCCGTCAGCGTCCTGTGCTTTCTGTGCGGCATGGTGCTCTCCTACGGACTGGAGACCCCCACGGGCGCGTCCATTGTCTGCGTCAACCTTGCGGCGTTCCTGCTTCTGTGGCTCGTTTCCCGCTTCCGCCGCCGCTGAGGTCGTGCGGGAAGCGCCGATGTATCATATGGGGTCGTCCGCATACGGACGGCCCCTTTTTCGTACCGTGCCTGTTACGCTTTTTTAATATATGAGAAAAATTATCGCAAAATCAGATATTGACAGCGGGGACGTATCCTGCTATCATGGTTTTACAGGCGATTGCGCCGAGTTTGATACCGGAGGATGCCATGAAACTGAAGCTATCGGAAAACATTCGGAATCTGAGAAGGAAAAAGGATATCACACAGGGGGAGCTTGCCGAAAGGCTCTGCGTATCCGGTCAGATCGTCAGCCGTTGGGAAAACGGCGTCACGTACCCCGACGTTGAATTATTGCCCGTAATTGCGGATTTTTTCGGCGTTACGGTGGACGAGCTTCTCGGTGCCGCAAAAACGGAAAGCGGTGAGGCACCCGAGGAAACGTACGAGAAACTGAACACGATGACCGATCACCGCGAACGGCTCGCATTACTGCGGGAGATACACCGCGACTATCCGTGTGACATGGCGGCTTTGCACAGCCTTTGCTCCGAGGTGGACGACGTGGAGGAGCAAAGGAAATACACCGAGGAGTTGCTCGCGGCGCGTGACTGTCCGAAGCCGTATTGCCAATCGGCGATCGAACGCATGGTGGAGAACGAAACCGACGAGGAACGGCTGACCGCCTTTCTGGATCGCTATGCCACGGAGTACGACAGATGCCGCGACAGCCTACTGGAAAAACGGTATCTTCATCGGAAGGAATACGAAAAATATGAGCCGTTAAAGCAGGCGCATGCATTGGACGCATTGCTCATCCAAGCGTTTCCGCGTCTGACACCCGATTGGGAATCGAGCGCCGATCTTCCGACACGTCTGTGGGCATCCGAGCAACGCCTGAGGATCATCAATCAACTGACCGACACTGTCGGAAAGAGCATGACAACAGGCGACGGCGTGCCCGATATGTGGTTTTCTCACAGATTCCACTACGGAACAACCTATGCCTGTTATCTTGCCGCAAGCGGAAGGACCGAGGAAGCGCTCACGGCGGTGGAGGAAATCGTAGAGCTGTGCGGAGCATTCTTTTCACTGCCGGACAACACAAAGCTGTCGTATCGCTGTCCCGCGTTCCGTAACCTCGAAGGTGGTTACTATCATGCCTTTATGAGAGGTCCCGCTGTCGGAGAGGAATATGCAACAACAATGCACATTGCGCATTTCGCCGGCGTTCGGAGCACGGCAGGCACACCGATGTATGGCTGTCTCCACATCACCGCCTGGCCGTGCCTGATGATACGGCGCTTTACGGAGAGGGACGGCTGGAAATGGTTCGACCCGATCCGAAACGATGCCCGCTTTCTCAAATGCGTCGAGCGCTTTCGGGGCTATGTTCTCACACAGCCCCTGCAATGCGCCCCGAAACGGTCGCACTCGACTGATTTTCCGACGTTTTGCAAAAAAAAACGGTGCAAGCAAACGAAGATTTTTTCACTTGCAATTTTCCGCAAAAAGTGATATAATGCCTGCGGTGCGTAGCGAAACGGCGTAAGTCCAACCATGGATTTACGCCGTTTCGCTTTCTTTTTTTATAACAGGAGGATTTTATATGACAGAACAAAATCAAAGCGTACTTGCCACCGAAAAGGTAGGGCGTCTCATGGGGAAATACGCCGTTCCCTGTATCATCTCCCTTTTGGTGGGTGCGCTTTACAACATTGTTGACCAAATATTCATTGCCAACGCGACCTATCTCGGCTCTCACGGGAACGCCGCGAACACCGCGGTCTTTCCTCTGACCGTGATCGCGCTCGGCATAGCGGTCATGATCGGCGACGGCTGCTGTGCGTTCGTCAGCATTTCGCTCGGGCAGAAAAAACCGAAAAATGCGACGCGGAGCGTGGGCAATTCCATTCTGCTCTGTATCGCGGCAAGCGCGGTGCTGACTGCGGTCTACCTCATTTTCGGCGACGTGATCCTCACGGCATTCGGCGGCAGGGTCAATGCGGAAACCTTTTGCCTGTCGCAGGAATACTTTTTCTGGATCGCGCTCGGAATCCCGTTTTACATGTTCGGGCAGGCAATGAATCCCATCATCCGCGCGGACGGCAATCCGAAATTTGCCATGGTATCTATCTTGGTCGGCGCGGTGCTGAACATCATCCTCGACCCGATCTTCATTTTCGGCTTTCGATGGGGCATGATGGGGGCGGCGGTCGCAACCGTGATCGGTCAGATCGCCACCGCGCTTCTTGCCGCATGGTATTTGCTTCATGCACGAATCATCCGACCCGCAAAAAAGGATTTCCGTCCGTGCGTCGGTATCCTCGGGAAAACGTTGTCTCTCGGTCTTTGCAGTTTTTTGGCACAGATCTCACTGGTCGCGGCGATGGCGGCGATCAATAACATGACGCGCAAATACGGTGCTGCCGATGCCGTGTTCGGGCAGGAGCAATACGCACAGATCCCCATGGCAGTCATCGGCATCGTCATGAAATTCTTCCAGATCGTTATTTCGGTAGTCATCGGCATGGCGGCGGGCTGTATCCCGATTGTTGGCTTTAACATGAGTGCGGGACGGCATGACAGGGTTCGGGCGCTGTTTACCCAATTGCTTACGGCGGAGGCGGCGGTCGGTGTCGTTGCTCTGTTGCTTGTGGAGGCCTTTCCCCATGCCCTCATTCAGATCTTCGGCGCGGCAAACGAAAGTCCCTATTACACCGATTTTGCCGTGAAATCCTTTCGCATTTACTTGTGTATGATGGTTTTCGCCTGCATTAACAAGGCGACCTTCATTTTTCTGCAGGCAATGGGACGGGCTGTGGAATCCACATTGCTTTCAATGGTGCGCGAGATTGTGTTCGGGGTGGGGCTGGCACTCCTTCTGCCCCGATTCTTCGGGTTGGACGGCGTGCTGTATTCCATGCCGCTGTCCGATATTCTCACGGCTGTCATTTCGGCAATTCTCATAGCAAAAACCTACCGTTGGCTCAGCCGTGCGCAGGCGGAGGGAAGCTTGACCTCTCATTGATGCGGCAGATCGGGGTCAAACGCAGGCGCTTACCGTAGAGTCGGTCGGGGTTTGCACAGACTTCGCGCCCCGCGTCGGGGCGCGCGGCTTGCCGCGCACGTGAGGGCATCGGCGGCAGTGATACAAAACCGATCGTGCAGACGAAATTCGCCGCCGATGCCCGTCTGAGCCGCCGGGGGCGGCGGCGCAGCCTGTCAAAGAACCCCTGTTTTCGTTAGGAAAAAACAAAGGTTCCTGCATATTGAGATACAAAAGCAAGCAATATCCGTAAGAAAAAGGAGTTCTTCCAACTCCAATTCGCAAGTTTTTTCAAATTC
>CABUHM010000116.1:0-5126 GCA_902491355.1 uncultured Eubacteriales bacterium | reverse complement strand
TCGATGCCGCGGCTTCCGAAGCCGCCGGGCACGATGATGCCGTCAAGGTCGCTGAGAATTTCGCGGTAACTTGCCTCGGTGAGGGTCTCGGAGTCGATCCAATGAATATTGATCTCGGTCCCCATGGTATAGCCCGCGTGGCGCATCGCCTCCGCAACCGAAAGATACGCGTCGTGCAGTTGCACGTATTTTCCTACCAAGCCGATGGTGACGGTGTCCTTCGCTGTCTTGATGCGTGCGATCATATCCTCCCATTCCTTCAGATCGGGTGCGGGGGTGTCGATATTCAGCTCGCGGCACACGACCGACGAGAAATTTGCCCGTTCCAGCATCAGCGGCGCTTCGTACAGGCAGGGGATGGTAATGTTCTCTATGACACAATCGGGCTTGACGTTACAGAACATGGAGATCTTCTTGAAGATGCTGTCCTCCAGCGGTTCGTCACAGCGGAGCACGATGATATTGGGATTGATGCCCATGCCCTGCAATTCCTTGACCGAATGCTGTGTGGGCTTGGACTTATGCTCGTCCGAGCCGCGCAGGAAGGGCACCAGTGTCACATGGATGAACAGGCTGTTTTCGCGTCCGACCTCAAGGGAGATCTGGCGGACCGCCTCCAAAAAGGGCTGAGACTCGATGTCGCCTATGGTTCCGCCGATCTCGGTAATGACCACATCGGCGTCGGTCTGCTTGCCCACACGGTACACGAAGTCCTTGATCTCGTTTGTGATGTGCGGAATGACCTGCACGGTGGAGCCGAGGTATTCGCCCCGTCTCTCCTTATTGAGGACGTTCCAATAAACCTTGCCCGTGGTCAGGTTGGAATAGCGGTTCAGATCCTCGTCGATGAAGCGCTCGTAATGTCCCAGATCCAGGTCGGTCTCGGCGCCGTCCTCGGTGACATAGACCTCGCCGTGCTGATAAGGACTCATGGTGCCGGGGTCGACGTTGATGTACGGGTCGAGCTTCTGCGCCGCCACCTTCAGTCCGCGTGCCTTGAGCAGTCTGCCCAGAGATGCGGCGGTGATTCCTTTTCCCAGTCCCGACACCACGCCGCCTGTTACAAAAATGTATTTTGTCATAATGAGATGTCCTCCGTTATGGATGGTTGTTGAACCGTCGCTGTTGTGTCATTGATAGGTTGCAAGTATTTTTTCGGCGATGGCGCGCCGTGTGACACAGCGATCCATTGCCTGCTTTTCGATGTAGCGGTGTGCTTCCTGCTCGGTCATTTTCAGCTGGTCGATGAGAAGCCATTTGGCGCGGTTGACCATGCGTATCTCCGCCATTTTTTCCTCGATGGTGGCGGTCTTTTGCTCCATGCGCCGCAGTCGCTCCCGCGTGGCGGTGAGCAATTGCAGGGATTGGGTGACCATTTGTGCCGAGGTGGGCTTGGACACCGTCAGAACGCCGTACTGTCCCACCCGCGCGCAGATATCGGCATAATGCTCCGCCTTGACCAGCAGAAGAATGCCCGCGCCGCTGTTTTCGCACAGATCAAGCGCGAAGCCCGTTCCGAAGTCGTCGGGCAGGGGGGCGTTGATCACCACAATGTCGAATCGGCTCTCCGTGACCGTGCGGCGTGCGCTTGCAATGTCCTTGACCTCGGTGACCGGCTGATAGCATTCGGGAAGCAGGGAAAGCAGGGAAGCGTTGAACTTTTCGGAAGAGGATACTAAGAGCACGCTGTAGTATCGTTCTGTCAGGCTCATGCGGTATCCTCTCTTTCTGCGGGTTTCGTTTGATGCTTTTGCGTCAGTCGGTGTAGCTTTCGATCACGGCGGCGGGCAGATTCTGTGTGATCAGCTCGCTGTGCCGTGCGGCTTCCTTGGCGCGCGCCAGATCCTCGGGAAGCCTTTGCAGGCGGGTGCGAAGCTCTGCGGTGTCTGCATTTACGTTTTCGTCCTGAGACGGCGGCAGCTCCATACGCCGACGGACGCCGTCCGTTCCCGCGTGGATCAGAAGTGCAAAGGCAAGATACGGATTGCACAGCGGATCGGGGGAGCGCAGCTCGGCGCGTCGATACTCGCCGGTGGCGGCGGGGACGCGGATGAGCTGGGAGCGATTACTGTTCGACCATGAAATATAGCGGGGCGCCTTTTTGGTACCGAAGCGCGCATAGGAATCCTCGGTGGTATTGAGAAATGCCGTCATGCCGGAAATATGGTGCAGGATGCCTGCAATGACGTGGGGCATGACGTTGACGCCCGCAGTGCTTTTTGCGGAAAAATTGATATGCATGCCGTTTCCCGCCTCTGCCGGCAGGGGCTTGGGGGAAAAGTCGGCGTACAGTCCGTTTCGTGCGGCGATGGTATTGACCACGGAACGGAAGGTGACGGCGTTATCCGCCGCCGTGAGCGGGTCGGAATAACGGAAGTCGATCTCGTTTTGCCCGGGTCCCTCCTCATGGTGGGAGCGCTCGGGGCGGATGCCCATTTGCTCCAGGGTCAGACAGATCTCCCGCCGCACGTTCTCGCCCTTATCCTCGGGCGCAATATCCATATAGCCCGCGCGGTCGTAGGGGGTCTTGGTGGGGGCACCGTCCGCGTCACGGCAGAAGAGATAGAATTCCATCTCGGTGCCGAATGCAAAGGTAAGTCCCTCCTTTGCCGCCTCCTCCGCTGCGCGGCGGAGAATACTGCGGGTATCCGACGCGAAGGGTCTGCCGTCCGGATTGGTGACGGTGCAGTACATGCGCACCACCCGTCCGTGCTCGGGTCGCCACGGCAGAAGAGATATGGTGGACGGAACCGGATGCAGAAGCAGATCGGATTCCACCTCTCCGCCGAAGCCCGCCACGGCAGATGCGTCAATGGCGATCCCCTCGGAAAAAGCGCGCTCCAGCTCCTGCGGCATGACAGAGACATTCTTCTGCCTGCCGTAGACATCGCAAAACGCCAGACGGATGAACTTGACATCCTCCTCCGTGATATACTGCATGACTTCGTCCTTTGAGTATTCCATAGCTCCTGCCTTTCTCAGTTTGCAACATACATCTGCCGATACGGATTCTTGCTGTCGGGTGTGACAACGGTGTAGGTATCGCGCAGGATCCGGTCGGCATCCTGCCCGAACAGCTCACAGTACCGAATGAGCAGAGGACGGATTTCCTCCATGTCCTCGGCATGTGCCTCCCGTGAGGTGGTCTGCCCCGGGAAGCGGATGCGGGACACGTCCCCGCGCAAAATCAGCTTGCCGCCGTGCATACCGGTGCAGGGGAAGTTGCCCACGATGGGCTTTCCGTCCCTGTGCAGTCCCAGAACGAGGATCAGACCGCCTGCCTGATACTCGCCGAGAAAACTGCCCGCTCTGCCGCCGATGACGATGGTGGGCTTCTTTCCGCCGTATTCCTTGACGTGGATGCCCGCCCGATAGCCTGCGTTGCCCCGCACAAAGATGGTGCCGCCGCGCATTGCATAGCCTGCGGCGTCTCCGATGTTGCCGTGGATGACGATAGAACCGTCGTTCATGGTATCGCCCACAGCGTCCTGTGCGTTGCCGTATACCGTGATCTGTGCGCCGTCAAGATAAGCGCCGAGCGCATTGCCGGGGATGCCGTGGATCTCGATGCGGCGGTCGCTCATGCCTGCGGCAATGAAGCGCTGACCGAGGCATCCGAGAATGCGGCAGTCGCCCTCGGCGTGCCGTATGGCATCATTGAGCGCCGCATAGCCCAGTTCCTTGGCTTCGATGTCCATATTATATCACACCTTTCTGTGATTTTCTACGTTTTTTGCGAAAAAATCGGGAACTTTTGCTGTCTTTTTACTCGCCTGCATGGGCGATGCCGAGGATGGAAAGCTCCTTTTCGGTCATGCCGATGCCGCGAAGCATCAGGCGGTTTCCGCGCAGTGTCTCGATGGAGTTGATGCCCATGCCGCCCATCAGCTCCTTGATCTCGTGCTTCCATGCGGTCATGAGGCGGCAGAGACGCTCGGCGCCCTCGTTCGGATCGAGCCGACGGACCAATTCCGGACGCTGTGTAGCAATACCCCAGTTGCACTTGCCGCTCCGGCAGGTGCGGCACAGGTGACAGCCCATGGCAAGGAGCGCCGCCGTTGCGATGTAGCACGCATCGGCACCCAGTGCGATCGCTTTGACCACGTCCGAAGCCGAGCGGATACTGCCGCCCACCACTAAGGAAACGCGGTTGCGGATTCCCTCGTCGCGCAGACGCTGATCCACTGCCGCCAGTGCAAGCTCAATGGGAATGCCCACGTTGTCGCGGATGCGTGTGGGTGCGGCACCGGTGCCGCCGCGCATGCCGTCGATGGCGATGATGTCCGCGCCGCTCCGTGCAATGCCGCTGGCAATGGCGGCAATGTTATGGACGGCGGCAACCTTAACGATGACCGGCTTTTTATAGTGGGTGGCTTCCTTGAGGGAGTAGACCAACTGGCGCAGATCCTCAATGGAATAGATATCGTGGTGAGGGGCGGGGGAGATGGCGTCCGAGCCTTCGGGGATCATACGGGTGCGGGAAACGTCGCCCACGATCTTGGCGCCGGGCAAATGTCCGCCGATGCCGGGTTTCGCGCCCTGACCCATCTTGATCTCGATGGCGGCGCCTGCGTTGAGGTAGTCGCGGTGGACGCCGAACCGTCCCGATGCCACCTGCACCACGGTATTGTCTCCGTAGCAGTAGAAGTCTTCATGCAGACCGCCCTCGCCCGTGTTGTAATAGATACCGAGCTTCTGTGCCGCGCGGGCAAGACTCTCATGTGCGTTGTAGCTGATGGAGCCGTAGCTCATGGCTGAGAACATCATGGGCATGGAAAGCTCAAGCTGGGGGGCTAACTCGGTGGCGAGGGTGCCGTCGGGCTTCCGATGCACGGCGGACGGCTTACTGCCCAGAAAAACGCGGGTCTCCATCGGCTCGCGCAGGGGGTCGATGGGCGGGTTTGTCACCTGAGAAGCGTTGATCAGAATCCGATCCCAGTAAACGGGGAGCGGATTGGGGTTACCCATGGAGGAAAGGAGAACGCCGCCGCTTTCGGCTTGCTTGTAGATCTCCTTGATGGCATCGCTCTTCCAGTTTGCGTTTTCGCGGAAGGTGCACGTGTTCTTCACGATCTTCAGGGCGTGGGTGGGGCACATGCAGACACAGCGCTGGCAGTCCACGCATT
>CABUHM010000115.1:0-5167 GCA_902491355.1 uncultured Eubacteriales bacterium | reverse complement strand
CTCTCAAAAGGTCCTTGACCGGGGTTCGGGGCAGCGCCCCGCGCGTCCCCGCGTCCCTGCGTCAGGATGCTGTGTAACCTTCCACAAAGATCTCGCGGATTGTTTCCACCTGTTGGGCGGGAACGCCCTTGGAGACGAGCCACGACTTTGCTTTGTCAGCCTTGGTGTCACCCTCAAAGGCATCGAGCTTTTTCCACCATTGCTTGAACTCTGAGGTATAATTGGACACTCTGGAGCCTTGCGTGGAGAAATTGGTGAATAAGTAATCGCGTGCAATGTCGTCATACTCCGCGCCGCAGACGGTCAAAAGCATGAAGGTGCAAATTCCGGTTCGGTCGGCACCGGCGGTGCAGTGCAGATAGACGGGGGCGGTGTCGGCGTTGGCAATAAGCGCGAAAATCTGCCGATATTCCGCATCGAACGCTTCAAAACGAGTCGGTTCGGTGCCGGAGGGAATAGAAACTGCGGTATATGCGACGCCGTCCACATACGGTCCGTTGCACTGGTTTGCGTCCCGCAGGTCGATTTCCTGACGAATGCCCAGGCGGAGCATTTCCGTCATTCCCGCTTCGGTAATGTCATCGGGCTTGGCACCGCGATAGTAAAGCCCCTGACGGATCTTTCCGCCTTCGACCAGAGAGGAAGCATATCCGCCGATGTCGCGCACGTTGGAAACGCCGTCAATGAACAGATTGCGCGGACCTTGCTCTGCCACGGTCAGCTCGTGGACGGTGCCGTTTTCCGCATTTGCCGCATCGGTGCCGGCACGCCAGAAAAGCCTTTGCCCCAATTTGAGATTGAGTACCCGACAGCTTTTCTCGGTCAGTCCTTCCACCGTAATTGCATCGGTAAACGATGCGTTGTCACTGTACTGCACGGTATAGGAAGCCGCTTCGGGTAAGCCGTCTGCGGAAAAATCAAGGAGAATACCGTCGGGACGGCTCAGCTCACGCTTGCCCTTTGCGTATTTTCCGACATTTTCATATTTCGGATCGTGAATGTAGTTATATTGAAGCTCGCTGTGGAAATCGTTGGCGGGAACGGCAGGATCGGCCTCTTCGGGCGCGGACATTTCCGGAGCGGATGTAACCTCGGAATCGGATACGGTTGCGGATTCGGTGTCAGTTGCGGATTCGTCTGCGGGCGGCATGTCGGATTGTTCGGCACAGCCTGTCGAGACAACGCTCAGGAACAGAACAGACGCCAGCAGAAATGCAGCGATGCGGTGCTTGTGTGTCATACTTTTATAATCTCCTATTCTGTTTTAGGCACACAAAGAAAGATTTTTGCCGTTTCGGTGCCGTGGGATAAGATATTGTACCTTATTTCCCGAAAAAAGTCAATGCGCCCCACAGGCGTTTCTGTGCCGAATTATCGGATACTTTGCTTTTACGCAATCACCCATTCGAAAGGAAAGGCTCTTGAATCGCCTCTTCCCGGCGGAAACCGCGACGGCATTGCCGAAAAGACCGATAGCAAAGGTGTCGGCGAGGTTGAACAACTGCTGCAGTATGCCGCTTGGTACAATGGGCAGATTCAGAAAAACAGCTTCCCGACGAGCCTGCCGCACGGCGCATCCGCATTTCGTTCGGAATACTTCATACAGCACCTCGCACCTCAAAAATGCAACATGAGCCCAAAAGCGGTCTTGCAATCTTATACATGAAGTGGTACAATAAGAAAAAACGATAGTTTTCATGAGTAATATAAAAAGCAAAGACACAGCTTGGAGGAACAAATCATGAACGATCCGTGGATCGAATACGCCATCCGCATTCAGAGCCTTGCGCAGGCGGGTCTGCACTACGGCAGGGACAAATATGATCGGGAACGATATACCGAACTGCGGAGCATTGCCGCAGAAATGATGGCGCTGAAAACCGGTCTGCCGAATGAAAAGATCACCGACCTTTTCTGCAACGAATCGGGCTACCAGACCCCGAAGATCGACACGCGCGGCGCCGTCTTTGCAGACGGCAAGATCGTGTTGGTGCACGAGAGCAACGGCACATGGGCACTGCCGGGCGGGTGGTGCGACGTTGATCAGTCGGTTGCCTCGAACACCGAAAAGGAGGTGCGTGAGGAAACGGGTCTTATCGTAAAGTGCGAAAAGGTGATCGCCGTTCAGGATTGGCGGCGGCACAACGTGGTCAACTATGCATACGGCGTTACCAAGGTCTTTCTGCTCTGCCGACTGCTCGGCGGTGCGTTCCATGAGAACATCGAAACCACCGAGATCGGCTATTTCGGTCGCGATTCTCTTCCCGCCGACCTCGCCGTGGAAAAGACAACGCGGGAGCAGATCCTCATGTGCTTCGACGCCGCCGAAAATCCAAGTCTCCCGACCCTATTCGATTGACGAGGGGTGCGCGAGGGACGCGAGGGACGCGGAGGATACGGGGGATACGCGGGGCGCCGCCCCGCGTATCCCCCGTATCCTCCGTATTCCCTGCGTATCCCCGCGTCTCCGCGTTCCTTTACGCCTGAGCCGCGTCTACGATAACGGTGAAATCTGCGGGCTTGAGGGATGCGCCGCCGATCAGACCGCCGTCTACATCCTCTTTTGCCAAAAGCTCAGCCGCATTCTTGGCGTTCATAGAACCGCCGTACTGGACGGTGAGCGCATCGCCTGCCGCCTTGCCGTACTTCTCAGCGACAAGGGAACGGATGAGGGCGCAAACCTCCTGCGCCTGCTCGGGCGTTGCGGTCTCGCCGGTACCGATTGCCCAAACCGGCTCGTAGGCGATGATAACATTCTTGAGATCCTCTGCGGAAATGCCCAGAAGTGCGGTCTGGGTCTGCATGGTGATCAGCTCTGCGGTCACGCCGCGCTTGCGCTCTGCCAGCAGTTCGCCCACGCAGATGATGGTCTTAAGACCTGCGGCAAGCGCCGCCTTTGCGCGGAGGTTGACCGTGACATCGGTCTCGCCGAAATACTGACGGCGTTCGCTGTGACCCACGATCACATATTCCACGCCGCACTCGCACAGCATCTGTGCGGAGACTTCACCGGTGAATGCGCCGTTGGGTGCAAAATGCACGTTCTCGGCACCGATGTGGATGTTCGTGCCCTTAGCCGCGGTGACAGCGGCGTCGATATCGACAAAGGGAACGCACAGGACGATCTCACAGCCGTCCTTGCCTGCCACCATGGGTGCAAGCTCGGAAATGGTTGCTTTGGTTTGTGCGGGCGTGTTGTTCATTTTCCAGTTGCCCGCGATCACAGCTTTTCTCAAATTCTTATTCATAGGTCGCCGTGCCTCCGCTCAGTCTTTCTCGTTGAGGCAAGCGATGCCGGGAAGCTCCAGACCCTCGAGGAACTCCAGAGAAGCGCCGCCGCCGGTGGATACGTGGGTCATACGGTCTGCATAGCCCAGCTTCTCCACAGCCGCCGCGGAGTCGCCGCCGCCGATGATGGAGATTGCACCGCTCTCAGCCACAGCACGTGCAACCGTGCAGGTACCGGAAGCGAAGTTCTTCCACTCGGAAACGCCCATCGGTCCGTTCCAGATGACCGTGCCGGCGCCCTTAATGGTCTTGGAGAACAGCTCGGAGGTCACAGGACCGATGTCCAGACCCATCCAGCCGTCCGGAATGGAGTCGGAGTAGATGACCATATATTCGGTGTTTTCGTCGTATTCCTTACCGATCACGTTGTCCACGGGGATCAGGAAGTTGACGCCCTTGGCTCTTGCCTTTGCCATCAGCTCGCGCGCCATATCCAGCTTGTCGCTCTCGCAAATAGAGGTGCCGACGGTGTTTCCCTGCGAAGCGAAGAAGGTGTATGCCATACCGCCGCCGATGATGAGGGTGTCTACCTTTTCGATGAGGTTGTTGATCACGCCGATCTTGTCGGAAACCTTGGCGCCGCCCAGAATTGCAACGAAGGGACGCTTCGGTTTCTCCAGTGCGTTGCCCATCACGGTGATCTCCTTCTGGATCAGGTAGCCGCAGACAGCGGGCAGGTAGTCTGCCACGCCGGCAGTGGAGGCATGCGCACGGTGTGCGGTGCCGAATGCGTCATTGACGTAAATATCAGCCAGAGAAGCCAGCTCCTTGGCAAATGCGGGATCGTTCTTCTCCTCTTCTGCATGGAAGCGGACGTTCTCCAGAAGCAGAACCTCGCCTGCCTTCAGAGCGGCGGCTTTTGCCTTTGCATCAGCGCCGACCACGTCGGATGCCATGATAACCGAACGTCCGAGCAGTTCAGCCAGACGTGCGGCAATGGGAGCCAGAGACAGGGTCTTGGTGTCCTTTGCGGCCTTTGCAAGCAACTCTGCCTTAGCGGCTTCCTGCTGATCTGCGGGAAGTGCCTCTACCTTTTTCTTTTCCTTTTTGCTCAGGGAAAGCTGTGCGTTGAGCACGTTGTGCGGACGTCCCAGGTGAGAGCACAGGATCACTGCCGCGCCCTGCTCCAACAGGTACTTGATGGTGGGGAGTGCGCCCACAATGCGCTTATCGTCGGCAATGACGCCGTCCTTTACGGGGACGTTGAAATCGCAACGAACCAGCACCTTTTTGCCGGCAAAGCCCGCGCCGATATCTTCAATGGTTTTCTTGTTATACATGGACATCGTTTTCATACTCCTTGTATTTGAATTTAAGTTTACCCAATGGTTTTCACATACATAATAATGATATCATAATTCTTCCCCTGAATCAAGATTCTGTACATAAAATTTTTACTTCGTTCACGATTGGATTTTGTCGATTTTGAGGAGTTATTTCGGGGAAAATGCAGGATCGCTGTCACGGCGTGGCGGAAAAGCCATCGATTTCCGCGTATGCGGTGCGCCGTCGGCGGCACAATAAGAAGGAAAAAGAGCAAAAAGGAGGTCGCTTTTGATGAATTTTTCTTCGACACGTCTGATGCGGCGCACCCGTCTGCACTCGGCTCTTGCCGTTCTGCTTTGCGCCGTGCTTCTGTGTCTTCCCGTTTCGGCGGGGCGCGGCGCTACGGTTCACACGCCGCAGACACCGTACAGCTGGTACTGCCGCCACATGCGTTCCCATGAGCCGCCCGCACTGGACGCGCCTCTGCGGTTTACCGAAAACTACAATTGTTACTACCTGGATCGCGCCGCCGATCCGTCCGCTCCCGTTTTGTATCTCACCTTTGATCTGGGCTACGAAAACGGCAACACTGAAAAGATCCTCGACATTCTCG
>CABUHM010000114.1:0-5208 GCA_902491355.1 uncultured Eubacteriales bacterium | reverse complement strand
CCAGACGGCGAACCAGACCGCGAATAAATTCATAGGCGGCGACTCCTGTCGCCAGCGATACCCGGCGCTTTTGGTTCAGGTCAAACTGATTGAGCACGTGCAATCCGATCTCAAATTCCGACTGCATGGAGGACATCATGCCCACACCGTTTTCAATCTGCGGGAAGCCCTCATAATAGCTCTCGGGCTGGACCGGCTCTCCCGCCTTGACATAAAATTCGTCCGCCAGATAGAATATGTGCGAGCCGTGCTGTTTATAACACATTTCCGCAAACCGCTCCACCTGATGGATAATGTCCCTGCATTCATCGGGCGTAAAGGGGGTGAGCGGGTACAGACCCTCGCGATGATCGGTCAAGCCGGCAGGCACCACCGAAACCGAATTGATCGCCGGATACAGCTCCACCAGATCGCCCATGGTGCGATCCAATTCCGCGCCGTCGTTGAGGGTGCGGCAAAGCACGATCTGACAGTTCATGGTGATACCGGCATCGGCAAAGCGGCGCAGGATATCCATAATGCGTCCCGCATTCTTATTGTTCATCATACGGACGCGCAGAGCGGGGTTGGTGGTATGCACCGAAATATTGATGGGGGACATCTTCATGCGGATGATCCTGTCAATATCGCGATCGGACATGTTCGTGGTCGTGACATAGTTGCCCTGCAAAAAGGAGAGACGCGCGTCGTCGTCCTTAAAATACAGAGGCTCACGCAGACCCTTCGGAAGCTGATCGATGAAGCAGAACACGCATTTATTGTGGCATGACTTCTTATGATCCATCAAAAAGGTCTCAAATTCCAGCCCGATATCGCCGTACTCACTTTTGCGGATGACCGGCTCGATGAGCCTGCCGTCCCGCATGAGAACCAGTCGAACGGTCTTTTCCGCCATATAAAAGCTGTAATCCAGAACATCGGCAATATCGTGGCCGTTCACCGACAGCAGGCAGTCGCCCGCGCGGATCCCCGCCTCGTCCGCCGCCGATCCCGGAATGACATCATATACCGTTACCACAGTCTCATTTTCCTCCGCCTTGTTTTCATGTTTTCGCGTTTTCGCACCGTCCCGCCTCTTTTGCCGCGCCGCCCGACCTCGGACGGTTTGAGGCTCAAAGCAGTCGATTTTTTGCATTATCGCAAAAAGAACCGCGAGCCAAAGCCCCCGGTTGCTCGTGCAAAAAAGGAGGGCGTATCACAAGAATACGCCCGATCTCTTTGAAATCAACGCTTTGAAGCTCACGCTTCCTCCACTTTGATGATCTCTTTGCCGCCGTAATAGCCGCAAGCCTTGCAAACGCGATGGGACAAAATGAAAGCACCGCACTTCGGACACTTGGTCATCCCAGGCATATCCAGTTTCCATACATTGGAGCGTCTCTTATCTCTTCTTGCTTTTGATACTTTTCTCTTCGGTACTGCCATGGCGTAAACACCCCTTTCTGATGAATAGTAGGCAACGGAAATCCGCAAGCCGCGCACACCTTGTGTGGAAGGCTACTTGTCCTGCTTTTTTTCCAGTAATGCTCTCAGCGGTGCAAGACGCGGATCCGCTTCCTTGAGCGAACAGCCGCAATCTGCTTTGTTTCGATTTGTTCCGCATTTCGGACACAGACCCTTGCAATCATCACTGCAAAGGAACCGATACGGAAGCTCCAGCCAGATCTGCTCCGTCACCACCGCCGCCAGGTCAAGAATGCCGTTTTCGATCAGGACATAGTCGCTGACCACGTCATCCGCTTCCTCATCGGCAAGCGTTCCGCGCACCGCCACGGTCTTTTCGATGGGAAAAGACAGCGTGCCTCGGATCTCGTCCAGACAACGGGCACAATGTGCCAGATAATCCGCCGTAACCTCCACGGACATACGAACATAGCCCGCCTGACCTGTGATTTGCCCGCGCACGGAAACAGGGCTTGTCAATGTGATGTCGCCGAACTCCTGCGCATTCTCGGGCATAAACGCGCAATCGATGGGCAAAGAGAGAATCTCACCCGCCAGAACCGCGCTTAAGTCGATCTGCAAATCATTGAGCAAAGTGGGTATACCGCCTTCCGTAACTGAAAATCGTCACATTGTCTATTATACATACAGGATGCGCTTTTGTCAAGAGAAAAAGCAAAAAGAAAACGAAATTTTTCCGCATTTTCCGCCTTCTGCATTCCGAAACGCAAAAAAGCGCCCCCGAACGACCGATTCGACGGCGCCTTCCCTCTCTCCGAGTGCCCGATATGCCCTGCTTTTGCGGTCATGTGGCGCTCTTTTCCCCGAGCAGGGCACATCTCAGCTTCTGCATGATCTTCTTTTCCTCGCGCGACACCTTTACCTGTGTGATTCCCAGTATTTCCCCCGTCTGCTGTTGAGACAAATTGCGAAAATACCGAAGCGACACGATCTGACGTTGCAATTCGGGAAGGCAGGAGATCGCTTGTCCGAGCGCAATGCGGTCGGTCAGCGCATCGATGGCGTTCTCCTTGTCCGACAGGAGATTCCCGAGGGTCATGTTCTCGTCTCCGGTCGGCTCGTCAAAGGAACGCACCGGACCCGTCGCCTCGAACGCGGACGCCGCCTCCTCGGGCGTCATATCGCACAGTGCGGCAAGCTCGGAAATGCGCGGCTCCCGCCCGTGCTCCCGCAGAAACTCCTCCTTTGCCCGCATGAGGAGCATCCCCTGCTTCTTCACGGTGCGGCTGACCCGAATCAGACCGTCATCCCGCAGATGGCGGCGGATTTCCCCGATGATCAGAGGCACCGCATACGTCGAAAATGCAGTGCCGTAGGAGAAATCGTAGCTACGCGCCGCCTTGATCATGCCGATGGTGCCGATCTGAACCAGATCCTCAAACTCCGTCCCCCGATCGCGGAAGCGCAGGGCGATCCGCTTCACCAGACCCATGTTGGCGTCCACGATACGGGTGAGCGCCGTCGGATCGCCCGCGCGGAGCCGCTTCAGCCATTCGGTGTTCTCCTCGTACACGGCTCAGTCCTTCAGCTTTCGCACCATTGTGACCGTGGTTCCGTAGCCCGGACGCGATTTGACCCACAGCTTGTCCGTAAAGGTTTCCATAATGGAAAAGCCCATGCCGCCGCGCTCCCCCGATTTGTCGGTGGTGAACAGCGGACGCATGGCGGCATCCACGTCCTCCATGCCGCAACCTCGGTCACGCACCGTGATACGGATGCGGCGGTTCGATGTACGGAACAGGGCGAGGCTCACATTGCCGTCGCCGCCGCGGTAGCCGTGTACAATGGCGTTGGTCACCGCCTCCGACACCGCCGTTTTCAGCTCAGACAATTCCTCCACGGTGGGATCCATCTGACACAAAAACGCCGACAGCACCCCGCGTGCCAGTCCTTCATTGACCGATCTGGCGGGAAAGTCGGTCTTTAAGTAATTCTCTGCTGCCTTTCTCATGATGCAGCACCTCCTTTCTTCTGCTCCTCCAAGGAGATCAGCTTGTCGATCCCCGCGAGCTTCACGATCTTCATGATCTCGGCGGAGGCGTTTCGAAGTGAGAGCGCCCCGCCCATATCGTGTATGCGCGTGTAACGCCCCAGGATCAACCCCAGTCCCGACGAATCCATAAACGCAACGCCCGACAGGTCGAGCACGACCTCCTGCGGCGCATATCGTGCAATAGCGCAGTCGATTTCTTCCCGTACCGGGCGCACAGTGTGGTGGTCAATGCTCCCCCGCAGACATGCGGTCAAACTGTTTTCGCCGTGTATCAGTTCGCATTTCAGTTCTTCCATTCCCGTTCCCTTCCTTTTTTTCACAGTATAGCACGCCTGACGTGCAGATGTTGTCACAATCGGTCGCGGCGAAAAATAATCACATTCCCTGCGTGTAAACAAAGCCCGAAATGACGGTTAACTTTTTCTGTCCGACCCGATTCGCCTTGACATCCCCCCGAAAATATGGTAGAATTGACGAAGATTTTCGGAATAGCTATCACGAAACGGAGTCGAATTATCCATGGCAGTATTACATAAGGAAGGAACACACCGCACCCCGCGGCATCAGTACGGCACGCGCCGCAGACGCACGGGCGGCAAAGGGCGCGGCAGGCTGATCACACTGTGGATCGTCTGTGCCCTCGCGTTTCTCGGAACGGCGGGCTACCTGACCTTTATTTACAGCAATATACCGTTCATTGCCGAACTGCGCGCAATTTACATCGAAACCGCCATGACCACGGGCGATCACCAATGGCTTGCGACCGCCTTCATCCCCTCCTCCACCATCAACCGCGTGATGGAGAACAAGGTCATTTCCGATCCCGACGTCATCGGCGGCAAGGATCACCTCTCCTATTCCTTCCAACAACAGTGGTTGCGGGACGGCGCGGCACCTCCCGATACGGGCGATGATCCCGCCAACACCGACGTTCTCGGGCTGAAAAATCTCCGTGTAGGCGGTCAGGACTATGTCGGCAACACGGTCACGGTCTGTGACGTGGAGGAAGGACTGTTCGTCAGCGAGATCAAAGGAAGCAATTACCGCGGTCTTGTCATGCTGGTGGATGACCCTGCACGGGTCTTTCTCGGAACTACCTCCAAAAAGGGCGTTTTGGGAACGCGCATTGTGAAAATGATGGACGAATACGGCTGTATCGCAGGCATCAACGCAAGCGGCTTTCTGGACTACGGCGGCGAGGGCACGGGCGGCGAGGTCATCGGCATGTCCTGCTCGAACGGCGAATACTGGGGAAGCTACGTGTACGGCTACGCCAGCATCGTGCTGACCGGCTCCAACAAGCTGGTCGCGGGCAACTTCTCAAGCTGGTCGTCCTACGATATTCGGGACGGCATGCAGTTCGGACCCGTGCTGATCGCCAACGGCGTGGTGCAGGTCACAGGCTCCGCCGGCTACGGCTGGCAACCGCGAACCGCTATCGGACAGCGCGAGGACGGCGCTATCATCATGCTGATCATCGACGGCAGAAACCCCATGTGGAGCATGGGTTGTACCGTGGGCGATATGGCGACCATCATGGCATCCTACGGCGCGGTCAATGCGGGCTGTTGCGACGGCGGCTCCAGCTCGGTGCTTGCCTATAACGGCGCAGTGCTCAATAAGAACAGCTCCGCAAACCCCACGTACGGTCGCTTACTGCCCAACGCATTTCTGGTGCGCTCCAAGAGCCAGATGTCGTAATTGCCCCTTTCACGAATAACAGTAAACGCCCGCTTCCCTTTTCATTTGAG
>CABUHM010000113.1:0-5262 GCA_902491355.1 uncultured Eubacteriales bacterium | reverse complement strand
CCGATGAGAATGCCCGCCGTCACTTGACAGACCGCATTCCATTTCTGCCGCTGTTCCACCTTATTCGCCGTCCGCTTGCCCGTGGGCATATCGGAGGGACTGCCCGTCTGCGCCGTCGTTGCACGGTCGGACGGCGCATATGTATTTGAGACGGCGTGACCGATCCGAACCGGTGTATCCGGCATGGGCAATTCCTCCTTCTTTTATGATTGGAAGCTGACAGTGCAGCCGCACTGCGCACAAAAGGCATCCGAGGTGTGACCGACGGTCACATCACTGCTCGCTCAGCTTTTCCAGACAAGCCAAGCGGACGCACAGACACAGAATCTGCACGGCGACACGCAGTTCCTTGTTCGAGGGGTACGTGGGGGCGATACGCAAATTGGAATCGTGCGGGTCCTTGCCGTAGGGGTAGGTTGCGCCGCAGTTGGTCAGGGTCACGCCCGCGCCTGCCGCAAGGTCGTACACGCGCTGTGCACAGCCGTCCATCACGTTCAGGCTCAGGAAATAGCCGCCGCGCGGATTGGTATAGGTGCAGATGCCGAGCGGCTCCAGCTTTTGCAGTGCCTCGGTCACGATCTCGAATTTGGGACGGATGATGGCAGCATGCCGCTTCATGTGCTCCAGAATTCCCTGCGCGTTGCCGAAAAACTTGACGTGGCGCATCTGATTGATCTTATCGTAGCTGATGGTCTGATAGCCGAGATGATACTTGGTTGCAGCAATGTTAGCGTCGCTTGCCACCAAAATCGCCACGCCCGAGCCGGGGAAGGTGATCTTGGAGGTGGAGGCGAACATGAGCACCTGATCCTCGTTTCCGTACTTTGCCGCCTCGCGGAGCAGGTTCGGAATGGTTTCGGGCTTTTCGCAGAAATCGTGTACGGCGTAGGCGTTATCCCAGAAGATACGGAAGTCGGGCGCCGCCGGCTTGAGGCGGGCGAAGCGCTCCACGGTCTCCGCACTGTACACGATACCGTCGGGGTTGGAATACTTCGGAACGCACCAGATGCCCTTCACGGAGGGATCGGCGCCGCACAGCGCCTCCACCTGGTCCATATCGGGTCCCGTGGGGGTCATGGCAATGGGGATCATTTCGATGCCCGTCGCCTCGCAAATGGCGAAATGACGGTCGTAGCCCGGCGCGGGACAGAGGAATTTCACCTTGCCCTGCTTGCCCCACGGCTCTTTTCCGCCCGGCACGCCGAACATGAGCGCACGAACCACTTCGTCGTACATGGTATTCAGACTGGAGTTGCCCATCACAATGATGCTCTTCGGCTCCACATCCAACAGATCGGCAAACATTCTCTTTGCCTCCGGAATACCGTCGAGCATTCCGTAATTGCGGCAGTCAAAGCCGCCCTCTGAGATACAGTCCTCCGGCGTTGAGATCACGCCCAGCATATCCTGGGTCAGAGCCAACTGCTCCGCGCCCGGCTTACCGCGCGACATATCCAATTTATAATGCTTCTCCTGAATGCGCGCGTATTCCTCGCGCAGTTCCTTCAGTTCACTCAGACGCTGATCGGGCGTCATTTCCGAATACTTCATTCCGGCACCTCCTGCCGCTGTGGGCGGCTCAACCAAAACAGAATAGCGTTTGCCCCGCAAACGGGTCATGACCCGCCGCAGGTCGAAAGGACACTGCCGCGTCCGCAGACACGGAACGGAATTCTTCTGTCATTTCGCCGAATCGGCGCATACGTGCCGATTTAAAAATGAAGGAAGCCGACACCCGAAAATGCAAGGGCAATGGCAGTTATCCTCTCCATTATACAGGATATTCCCGAGGAATTCAATAGTTTCGGTAGATTTTCCCATTCTTTTTTTGCAAAAGGAGAAAATGTCGGAGGCGCAAAACAAAGAAAATGCAGGATTTGTGAAAAATCCTGCATTCTGACCGATCAAAGCGTCCAGTCGCCGTTGCGGAATACCGGAATTTCTTCGCCGCGGCGGGTGTATGCCGTAATGTTCATGTCGGGCGTCCCTATCATCAGATCCTCGTGGATCATGGAATCGTTGACGCCCATCGCGCGGCACTCCTCCAGCGTGAAGGAATCAAAATTCCGCACGCAGTTCACAAAGCCCATGCCCAGTGCGATGTGGCATGCCGCATTTTCGTCGAACAGCGTATTATAGTAAAGGAGTCCGCTCTCGGAAATGGGCGAATGATAGGGCACCAGAGCGCACTCGCCGAGATAGGACGCGCCCTCGTCCATGGAGATCATGCGGCGCAGAAGCTCCTCGTTCGTGTCGGCGGAGCACTCGACCACCTTGCCCTCGCGGAACACCAGACGGATGCCTTCGATGAGACAGCCCTGATAGGAATACGGCTTGGACACATAGACCACGCCCTTCGCCAGACCGCGCTTCGGTGTGGTAAAGACCTCCTCGGACGGAATGTTGGGCTGGAACACCACGCCGCCCAGCGTCTTTTCGTCGCCGCCGAGGAACAGACCGTTCTCCATGAAGCCCACCGTGAAATCGGTGCCGTTGCCCGCAGTGTAGTGCAGGCGCTCCACGCCGATCTCATTGAGGCGATTGCTTTTTTCCTTAAGCGTGCGGTTATGCTCCTCCCATGCCGCCTCGGGGTCGGGACCGTCCGCACGGGACGCATGCAGGATCGCCTCCCACAGCTTTTCCACCGCGCCCGAGCGTCTGTCCTGCGGGAACATCTTCTTTGCCCAACGCTCGCCGGGGACTGCGGCAATGCACCACTGCTCACGGTTCTCCGCCGCATCGCGGTAAGGCTTGATGATGGGGTACTGCGCCATGCGTGCGCGGGAATATTTCTCCATATCCACCTTTGCCAGTCCGTCCGGATCCTCCGAGAGCAGAATGATGCGGGCAGGGAGCTTTTCGGCACGGTGACGCAGCTTCTCCACCTCCCACGGCTCCACGCGTGCCAAATCGCTGTCCGAGCGATACTTGATGTGAAGAGGGGTCAGGGGCTGATGCTTCCATTCCACGCGCACACCGGATGCGCCGAGACGGTAGCATGCCTCGGTCAAAAGCTCCACAAACTGCGGGCAGTCCAGCTCCGCGTGGATCACGACCTCCTGCCCGGGCTGTACATTGGCGCCGACCTTGGCAATGAGACGGGCGTATTTCTTGAGTGTTGAACGGTTCATTTCTCGATAACCTCTTTTGCTTGACGATTTGCGGCGGGAAACGCACGGCTCGCGCCCCCCTGCCGTGGGATATCCGAACGTGCTTTATGCATCGGCGGATATTTGCTGTGTGTATATGATAGCAAACTCGGACGATTTTGTCAATATTTCTTCCGACGTTGACAAAATGCGTCGTGTGTGGTATACTGATGGGCGAAAATGCGGGTTCTGTCGATTGCCGTCGGCAGTCGGAACGGATCCGCGGGCATGGTTTCAGGTTTCAGTATCTGCAAAGCCCACGCGGGTTATGCTCGGTGGATCCGGAACCGTTTTTTTGCCTATTTTGTCCCTTTTGCAATTTTCGCGCGATCTTACCCGATTTCTACATATTATTCTAAGGAGAATTCTCATGTCACAAACAAAAGCGCCTGCCACACTGGTCATCATGGCGGCGGGCATGGGCAGTCGCTTCGGCGGCTTGAAGCAGGTGGAGCCTCTGGGTCCGGACGGACAGGCGATCATCGACTATTCGGTCTATGATGCCGTGGAAGCGGGCTTCAAATCTGTGGTCGTTATCATCAAAAAAGCAATTGAGCAGGACTTCCGCTCCATTGTGGGGAAGCGGATCGAAAAGCAGTGCGACGTGCACTACGTCTTTCAGGAGACCGATTCCTGCATGCCCGCAGGTCTTACACTTCCCGCCGAGCGGAAAAAGCCGTGGGGCACGGGACATGCGGTGCTGTGCGCACGGGATGCCGTGAAAACGCCCTTCGCCGTGATCAACGCGGACGATTTCTACGGGAAAGCGTCCTTTGCCGCCCTGTATGATCATCTGTCCTCCGGCAAGGAAATGTGCATGGTGGGCTTTGACCTCGGAAACACCCTCACCGAAAACGGCACCGTAAGCCGCGGCGTGTGCGAAACCGAGGACGGTTATCTCCGCTCGGTCACCGAACATACCGCACTGGATCGCTCCTGCGGTCTGCCCATGAGCACCACGGTCTCCATGAACATGTGGGGACTGCACCCCGACTTTTTCGATGTGCTGGAGCGGGATTTTTCCGAATTTCTGCAAAATCTCCGCAACCCCGAAAAGGACGAATTCTATCTTCCCTTCGCCATTGACCGTCTCATCCGCGAGGAGGGCGTGCGTTGCCGCGTCCTGCACTCCCCCGACCGCTGGTACGGCGTCACCTATCAGAACGATGCCGCGACCGTGCGAAACGCCATTCGGGAAATGACCGAGAAAGGAATGTACCGTGGAATCTGAAATTTTATCCGTCATCCGCCGCTTCTTTCCGGACTTCGACGAAAATACGCCCGTCAAGTGCTACGGAAACGGTCATATCAACGACACCTATTTGGTTCAGACCGGCGAGGGCTACATCCTGCAACGCGTCAATTCCGCCGTTTTCCCGCATCCGCTTGAGGTGATGGAGAACATCATCGCCGTCACCGAGCATCTGCAGAAAAAGATCGGTCTGGCAGGGGGCGATCCCCGCCGCGAGACCCTGAACGTGGTGAACACCGCAGACGGCGAAAACTGTGTGGTCATGCCCAACGGCGACGTGTTCCGCATGTATCTTTTCATCGACGCCGTGTCGTATGACGCGCCGAAGTTCCCGGGACAGATGTACTCTGCCGCCGCCGCATTCGGACGCTTCCAGAAAATGCTCGACGATTTTCCCGCCGACACCCTGCACGAGGTCATTCCCGCATTCCACGATACGCCCGCCCGCTACGAAAAGCTCGAAGAGGCGATCCGCGCCGACCTTGCAGGCAGAGCCTCCGGCGTGCAGGACGAGATCGACTTTGCGCGCAGTCTGCGCGACCGCATCTCGGTGGTGCGGGATCGCATGGCAAGCGGCAAGATCCCGCTTCGCGTCACCATCAACGACACCAAATTCAACAATGTCCTGTTTGATCGCGTCACTGACGATTTCGTCGCCGTGATCGACCTCGACACCGTGATGCCCGGCTCGGCACTGTACGATTTCGGCGATGCTCTCCGCTTCGGCGCTTCCACCGCCGCCGAGGACGAGACCGATCTCTCACGCGTCATCTTTGACACCGAAATCTATACCACCTTTGCGCGCGGATACCTCTCGGAAATGGGCGACGTGCTCACTGAGGACGAACGGGAACTGCTTCC